>NZ_FR898046.1:0-29622 GCF_000437175.1 Ruminococcus sp. CAG:330
AAGACACGTGTATACGCTTGTGAAGACAGGTTCTTAAATTTATGCTTAACCCTTGCGGCGCTTGCGATTGTACCCGCCGTTGCGCGGATTCTGCGTGTAGCCGTGACGGGAGGAGCGGTGCTGTCCGCTGCGTTCTCTGCCGCGATAGCCGCCGCTGCGTCCGCCGCCGTCCCGTTCTTCATAGTGCCGAACAGAAACCGGCTTGCCGTTGATCTTGCCGTTCTGCATGGCATCGATGACAAAATCCGACTCGGTGACCGGCACTTCTACCGTCGTATACTGGTCGTAAATGTCGATCTTACCGAACTCCGAACCAGCCATGCCCGTGGCATCCACCAGTGCACCCAGAATGAAGTTCGGCGCCATACGGTCTTTTCTGCCGGCGCTGATGCGCACCCGAACCGTCTTGACTCCGGCACGCTTTCCCTTGCGAATGGGCTTGGGAATATCGAAGGTGGGCAGATTCTTGGTTGCCTCGTCCAGATGCTTCTGAACCATCGCTGCCAGAATTGCCTTTGCGGAATCCGTCTGCTGAAGCAGTGTCTCCGTCAGTTCCAGCGCCTCCTCAGACACCTCTGTCTGCGACAGTGCCATTAGCTTCTCCTGCTCCTCCACAATCGCCGTTGCACGCAGTTCTTTGGAGGTGGGCACTGCCATTTCAGTGATCTCCGCCTTGGTATAGCGGGAGATCTCCCGCATCTCCTGCTCCTGCTTCCGACCGCTCAGAATGTTGTACGCTGTTCCAGTCTTGCCGGCACGGCCTGTTCTGCCAATGCGGTGGATGTAGTACTCATGATCCTGCGGCAAATCGTAGTTGAATACCGCATCTACGCCCTTGACATCAATGCCTCTTGCCGCCACATCGGTGGCAATCAGAATGGTATTGCGTCCGCTTTTAAAGCCGTTCATGACCTGTGTCCGCTGGAGCTGCTTCATATCGCCGTGCAGCCCTACCGCAGAGAAGCCACGCTGGCAGAGGGCTTCTGTCAGTTCGTCCACCATCTTCTTGGTATTGCAGAAGATCATGGAGGAGTTGGGCTGCTTTGCCAGCAGCAGCAGCTGGAGCGCATCCGCCTTGCGTCCCATGGGAACCGAGACATAGTACTGCGCCACAGCGTCCACCGTGCGGTGTGCGCTCTGAATCTGCACGAGAACGGGGTCTTTCTGGTACTGCTTGGTGATTGCGAGAATTGCCGGCGGCATGGTGGCAGAAAACAGCACGGTCTGCCGTTCCTCCGGTGTCTGTGCGAGCACGGCTTCGATGTCTTCACGAAAGCCCATGTTCAGCATTTCGTCCGCCTCGTCGAGTACAATGGTCTGAAGCTGATCCAGCTTCAGGGTGCGCCGGCGCAGATGATCCAGCACACGTCCCGGTGTGCCAACCACCAGATTGGCGCCGTTTTTCAGCTGGTAGATCTGCCGTTCCATGCTGGAACCGCCGTACACTGCCACCGGATGCACGTGCTTCTTAAACCGTGCAAACTTCCGGATCTCATCGCACGCCTGCATCGCCAGTTCTCTCGTGGGGCAGAGAATCAGCGCACAAACGTGACCGCAGTTCTCCGGCTCCATCTGTTCCAGAATTGGAATGCTGAACGCAGCCGTCTTTCCGGTTCCGGTATTGGACTTACCGATGACATCTTTTCCCTCCAGCAGCAGCGGGATGGTTTTCTCCTGAATTTCCGTCATCTCGGTAAAATCCAGCTGCGCCACCGCCTCCAGCAGCGGTGCAGATAGGTTTAATTCTTGAAATTGCATGCTTTTTCCTCTCTATTTCTCTTGGGGTGTTGCCCTGCTATCCTCATGCGCTTTTGCTGCACGAAGACAGCCTTTCTTTTTCTCAATGGCACATTTCGACAAAAAAGCGCATCCGGCACCGCCGAGGCGAAACCGGATACGCCAAATGTCCACTGCGATCTAGGTTATACAGAAACATGGGAAGCTTACTCTTCTTCCGGCATGCTCCAGTTGTGGTAAACGTTCTGCACGTCGTCGTTTTCCTCCAGATTTTCCAGCAGCAGGTTCATCTTCTTGATGGACTCCTCATCTTCCAGCGTGGTATAGGTTGCCGGAATCTGCATCACCTCAGCTGTGAGCACATGATAGCCCTTGTCAGTCAGACCCTCCCGCAGTCCACGCAATGCAGACGGTGCGCAGGAGACCTCAATGGCATCCTCGTCCATGGAGAAGTCATCCGCATCAAATTCGAAGCAGTCCTCCATGACCTGATCTTCGTCCAAGCCGGTATTCTCCAGTACCAGAATGCCTTTTTCGCTGAACATGAAGGAAACGCAGCCGGGTGTTCCCAGATTTCCGCCGAACTTATCGAAATAATGGCGCACATCGGCAGCGGTACGGTTCTTGTTGTCCGTCAGGCACTCCACGATAACAGCCACGCCGTTCGGGCCATAGCCCTCGTATACGATGGTCTCGTAATTGTTCTTGTCGCCCTCTCCGGCAGCTTTCTTGATGACACGATCGATGTTGTCGTTGGGCACATTGTTTGCCTTTGCCTTTGCGATCAAATCACGCAGCTTGGCATTTGTGCTGGGATCCGGACCGCCCTCCTTAACGCAAACCGTGATCTCACGGCCGATCTTGGTGAAGATCTTGCCCTTAGCAGCATCCGTTGCCTCTTTCTTTCGCTTGATGTTATTCCACTTCGAATGTCCTGACATCGCAAAACTCTCCTTTTCTTTGTTCCGGAAGCCCCGGAACGTTCTATTGCACTTGCCCAAAAACCATACGACACCGATTTTCAAGCAATCTCATTTCTTTATTCCGCTGGAAAAATCGCAGCGAACAGCTCTTCCAGGCGTGCCTGTTCTCCCAGCAGATGCAGATAGCCGAACAGTGCTTCCAGTCCGGTCGCCTTATGATAATCCTGCGCAGAGGTGTGCCGTGGCACGGTATTGTTGGCGTTTCTGCCACGCTTGTACACCGCCGTCTCCTCCTCTGTCAGCAGCGGAATCAGACGGTCTATCGCCTGCGCCTGAAACGCTGCACAGACCAGCTGGATCTTCTGTTCGTGAAGCTTGGCAGCCGGACGGTTTGCCTCCCGCACCAAATACTCCCGCACCAGAATTTCATAGACACTGTCCCCCAGAAATGCCAGCGCCAGAGGGCTATACTGCCGTGCCTGTGCCTGTGTCAAAGGTTCCATGATACTCCCATGCCTCCTTACGGCACAAAATCAAATTCAAAGCCCAGAATGTCGACAGTGTCGCCCTCCTGAATGCCCTGCGCTTCCAAGCCGTCGATGATACCGCTGCTGCGGAGCACCCGCTGGAAGTATTGCAGCGAGGAATAGTCATCCATATTCACGGTGCGCAGAATCGGTTCCAGCCACGGCGCATGCACGTAGAATACACCGTCCTCTTCCTGAATCTCAAACCGGCCGTGTGCCTGTTCTGCCAGTTCTTCCTGCGAGGGCGCTTCCGGCTCGTATTGCAGGATCGGCGGCAGCGTTTGAAGCAGCGCTGCGGTTGCCTGCACCAGCTCTNNNGGTTGCCTGCACCAGCTCTGCGGTTCCGGCAGTGGTTGCCGCAGAAATGGCGTAGAACGGCAGCCCCTTTTCCTGCACATATTTCCGAAAGCGTTCCACCTGTTCCGGCTCTGCCATATCGCACTTATTGGCAACAACGATTTGCGGACGCTCCGCCAGCTCTGCGCGAAAGCGCACCAGTTCACTCTGAATGGTTTCGTAATCCTCGATGGGATCACGTCCCTCAGAACCGGAGACATCTACCACATGGAGAATCAGCCGGCAGCGCTCCACATGACGCAGGAAGTCATGTCCCAAGCCAACACCCTCGCTGGCACCCTCGATCAAACCGGGGATGTCCGCCATGACAAAGGACTGTTCCTCTGCCACACGCACCAGTCCCAGCACCGGTGTCAGCGTGGTAAAGTGGTAGTTGGCGATCTTCGGCTTTGCCGCACTGACCACAGAGATCAGCGTGGATTTTCCCACATTTGGAAAGCCAACCAGTCCCACATCCGCCAGCAGCTTTAGTTCCAGTGTCACGTCAAAGGACTCCCCCGGAAAACCGGGCTTTGCAAAACGGGGAATCTGACGGGTGGAGGTGGCAAAGTGCACGTTGCCCTTGCCGCCCCTGCCGCCCTTGGCGAGGATCTGCGGTTCATCGGTGGAGAGGTCTGCCATGATGCGTCCCGTTGCGGTTTCCCGCACCACTGTGCCACGAGGAACACGGATCACCAGATCCGGCGCACTCTTTCCCGTACAATTCCGTGCACCGCCATTTTCGCCACGCTGTGCAACATATTTCCGTTTGAAGCGGAAATCAATCAATGTGGAAAAATTGTCGTCCACCTGAAAGACGATATTTCCGCCTCTGCCGCCGTCTCCGCCGTCCGGTCCTCCGGCAGCAACATATTTTTCCCGGTGAAATGAAACCGCACCGTCACCGCCGTCTCCGGCTTTGATGGTGATTCGTGCCTGATCGACAAACATGGCATATCTCCTTTCCTCTGACCTCAGAACCTGCTTGCTCTGAAAAATCTCCTACAAGAAAATCCCAAGCGCACTTGCTCGGGATTTTCCATCATTCTTTTCCGGCGAGCTGCCGGGAAATCAAATTCGTTTGTTACTGTGCTGCGTAAACGCTAACCTTCTTGCGGTCACGGCCAACACGCTCAAACTTTACGGTACCATCCACCATTGCAAACAGGGTGTCATCGGAACCGATGCCAACGCCTGCACCCGGATGAATGTGCGTACCTCTCTGGCGAACCAGAATGTTGCCTGCCTTGACGAACTGACCGTCTGCACGCTTTACGCCCAGACGCTTGGACTCAGAGTCACGGCCGTTCTTGGTAGAACCAGAACCCTTTTTATGTGCAAAAAACTGAACATTAATCTGTAACATAATCTTACACCTCCATGTGTTCCAAATGAATACATGCGGGAAACGCTTTTTCCAGCTCGCCAAGCTGGAGTTCCAGTCCGGCGAACAAACGTGCTGCATTTCCGGAAGCATCCTGATCGGTCAGACGAATCACAATCGTAGCAGAATCCTCGTCCTGCTCCGCCGAAACGGGGAGCTGGTAGATCTCTGTCATCAGATTGGCGATGGTCTGCACTGCAGAAGTCGCATAGGCACAGACAACGTCTGACCCAGCCTCCGCATACTCAGCATGTCCTGTTACGGTACAGCCCGTACAACATGTCCCAGCATAAAAAAACTGTGCGGAAATCATTATGCCTCGATGGCTTCGATCTGCACCTGAGTGTACGGCTGTCTGTGACCCTGCTTCTTCTTCTCGCCCTTCTTCGGCTTGTAGGTCATAACCGTAATCTTCTTTGCCTTGCCATTCTTGATAACCTTGGCACGAACAGAAGCACCGCTGACATACGGCGTACCGATCTTCAGACCGTCTTCACCGCCAACAGCAACAACCTTGTCAAAAACAACGCTGTCCTCAGCCTCTACGTTCAGCTTCTCGATAAAGAGCACGTCATTTGCCTTTACCTGATACTGCTTTCCGCCTGTTTCAATTACTGCATACATTTTACTTGGCACCTGCCTTTTACAAAAACTCGCTGCGAGAGGCACACGAAACCGTGTTTTTCGACCTGTACGCATGCGGCTTTTTTATTGTATCACATTTCCGCCGATTTGTCAACGCTTTTTCTCAAATTTTTTTTGCGCTGCCGCCGGCTTTTTTGCAGTGCCGGCAAAGTGCTGCCCACACCGTTTGTTTTTTGTGAAAACTATATATGAAACCAATCTATATTTTATTCATTCCGTGAATAGACAGCGCTCCGGATTTATGATATAATAACAGTCAGAAGCTTTTTCGCAGCGGGATTTTTCCGCTGCAAACTTGACATTGCCATTTTCTCATATCATTTTACACTCCTATCATAGAGAAACGACAGCAGAGAAATTTCCTGCTGTCGTTTCTTGTAGTATCGCCATTTTACGAAAACAGCTCAGGTTTCCGCCTGAGCTGTTTTTCATTGCACAAATTTCGGATACTTAGCGGAATCAAAGCATCAGTACAACAATCACAACTGACATCATCAGCAACAGCAGCACATATTCCAGTGCGATCATGCCCAGGATCAGCCAGCCGTTGGTACCGCCCTGACTGCGCAGGTAGGCATTCCGCACTGCTTCCGAGAGATCCTGCTCCCGAATCCGATGTACTTTTTTCAGCACAAACCGGTAATACAGCCAGTTGCCCAGCAGACCAAGCACTATCTTGACAGCAATGCCCAGATAGCTGCCCACATTGGAGAGAACTCCCAGAAGCGATTCGTGGGCATCCAGCTTGTCCTGCATCCCCTGCAGCATCTCCACCATCTGCGGCTGGAGGGTAGTCCAGAGGGACTCCTCCGAATGCTTTGCCATGTAGATCATATTGGGCAGCTCCGCCCGAAACGTTTCCACCATCGCCGGCAGCTGCAACAGGGAGAATACGCCCACCAGAATCAGCGCCAGCGGCCACATCTTCCGGTTGGCAAAATACAGTTGCGGGAAAAACAGACAGGGAAAGTTGACGGAGATCCGGCTCTTCCACTGATGAAAGCGCTGGAATCGCGGCAAGTAGTACAGCACGTTGCGGGAGACGAAATTCGCCACGTCCTTCATCGGCTCGCCGTCCAGCTCCTGCCGGGAGTCTGCGGACTCATCCATTGCCTCCGCCACAGTGTCCAGCGTCTCTGCCGCATCTTCCATTCGCCGCTGCATCCGCTCCTGAAACGTCTGCGGCTCCGGTTCCTCTGATGCCAGCGGTTTTCCGCAGCCCTGACAAAATGAAGTATCTGCCTTATTTTTCGTGCCGCAGTTCGGGCACACCTTTGTCAGCCTGACCGTATCCTCCTGTTCCGCCAGCACCTCATCCCAGCTTTTTCCGGATGCGTGCAGCGGTGCATTCAGACAGTGTCCTGTCTTTTGCCAGCAGGCACGGTGGTACGGTGTGCCGCACTCCGGACATACGACGATGTCGTCGTCCTCCTGCAATTTCTGATGACAGCCGAAGCACTCCTGCCCCACATGACGATTTGCCATAGGCCACCTCTTTCTCTCTCGGAAATTTCCTTTGAATTTTGAAAAAACACCGCATTCCTGTACCGTGTTTTCGTTACAATACGTCTATTATAACACATCGGAAAATTTTTTTCAATATCCAAAGAAAATATTTGCATCCCGCCGGAATTTGTAGTATAATAAAAAGAGTATGGAAAGTTGTTCTCATCGGAAAAGACGGCTTCCGCCCGCTGTGCGGTACTGTTCCCAAGCTTTCCGAATCGTTTTTGTGGTGCGTTTTTTCGCATCCGCAGCCGAATCACAGAGGCTGCCGTCATACGGCCGGCAGCCTTCATCCAACACAAAGGAGAAACAAATATGATCTTATTAGACGAACTGCGCATCACCATGAGTGATTACCGCAAAGATCTCAAGGAGCTGTACGAGGTTCTGGGCATCGAAAAGGCAAAGAAGCGCTTCGACGAATTGCAGCAGCAGATGGAGGATCCCAATTTCTACACCGATCTGGAAAACTCCCAGAAGGTTTTGCAGGAATCCAAGCGTCTGGAAAACAAGATCGGCAAGTACAAGAAAATGGAGGAGACGCTGGATGATATCCTGACGCTCATCGAGCTGACCATGGAAGAGGGCGAGGAGGAGTCCAACGCAGAGCTGAACGCAGAAGCTGACAAATTTGTGAAGGAGCTGGAGTCCATGAAGCTGGCATCCCTGCTCACCGGAGAATACGATGCCTCCAACGCCATCCTCACATTCCACGCCGGTGCCGGCGGAACAGAGGCGCAGGACTGGGCGGAAATGCTGTACCGCATGTACAACCGCTGGGCAGAGCGCCACGACTACAAGGTGGAGCTGCTGGACTATCTGGACGGCGACGAAGCCGGTCTGAAGAGCGCCTCCATCCTGATCTCCGGTGAAAACGCCTACGGCTTCCTGAAGTCCGAGTCCGGCGTACATCGTCTGGTTCGTGTCTCCCCCTTCGACTCCTCCGGACGCCGCCACACCTCGTTTGCTGCGCTGGAAGTGATGCCGGAAATCGACGACTCCATGGAAGTGGACATTCGTCCGGACGACATCAAGATGGATGTGTTCCGTTCCAGCGGTGCCGGCGGTCAGCACATCAACAAGACCAGTTCCGCCGTTCGTCTGACGCACCTGCCCACCGGCATCGTGGTTTCCTGTCAGACACAGCGCAGCCAGGTGCAGAACCGTGACTATGCCATGAAGATGCTCCGTGCAAAGCTGGTAGAGATCAAGGAGCGGGAACATCTGGAGAAGATCGCCGACATCAAGGGCGTACAGAAAGAAATCGCATGGGGCGCACAGATTCGCTCCTACGTTTTCATGCCCTACACGCTGGCGAAAGACCACCGCACCGGTTTCGAAAACGGTAACATTCAGGCAGTCATGGACGGCGATCTGGACGGCTTCATCAACGCCTACCTGAAAGCGCTCTCCAGCGGTACGCTGCAAAAGTAAGCGCCTGCCGGTTCTAAAATCATACGAGAAAACGGGTACAGCCACTGGTGCTGCACCCGTTTTGTTGTTCTGCTGTCATTTTTGATACGGCTGCGGAATCGGCTCCGCATTGATGCGCTCCAGCACCGCCTTTTCCGGCGAATCCTGTGCGATGCATCGAAGCCGGATGTTTGGAACATACACCATTTTCAACAGCGGAACAAATTCGTCCTCCACGATTTTCTCGCCGGTCAGCTGAAATCCATGCCGCTGATAAAAAGCAATTGCCCTTGTATTGTATTCCAGTACCCAGAGCCATTCCGCCTGCTTTTGACGAACCGCAAAATCCAGCAGGTGTGCGCCAATCCGCTGCCCTTGAAACTGCGGTTCCACATATAGCTTTTCAATTGCATCGCCGGAAATGCGAATGATTCCTTTCACGATGCCGTCATCATAAACATAGGTATTGCGAAGCTGCTGCGTGTCCTCTGTGTATTCCGATGCCATATCCACAACGTTCAGCTTGCCAAAATAAAATGCGTCGTTGCGGAAAAACGGATAAAAGTTGGTACGGTAGTTGGTGACAATGATCTCTGCGATTCTGGAAGCGTCCGCTGCTGTCGCCGGTCTGAGAAATTCCATGGTGTCTGACATCCTCTCTGTGTGTTGCTGCGTCTATGATACCACAGATTTCGGCGAATGTCAAATTTATGCCAGCGGAATCTCGATTCCATTCACACGGATTGCTGCAATTTTTTCCGGATCCAGCGGTGTCTGGAAGGCCACCCGCACATACCATTCCGGCGTGCCGTCCGAGGCAAGCCAGCTTCCCGCAGCTGTACAAGAAACCGTTGTTGTTCTGCCGTCCTGCAATACCAGATCGATGGTATCTCCGAGGGACTCACCCACGCTATCGGGGGAAGTCAAAGTACCTTTCAGCCGCAGCGAAAGCGCCTGAATATCCACATGGGACAGTTGGAACCGGTCATCCAGCGCAATCGGCTCGTCCCAGGAGAATCCCCGTTCTGCCAGCGGTTCGCCCAGCTGCAAGGTTGCGGTGATCGTGCCAAACCATGTCTGCTGGTCTGCCTGAATCAAACCGTTCTGTGCCATGATGGTATCGTAATCCTCCGACCAGCTGAGCTCCACATCCATAGTATCCACGTCATACGGTTCCTGAAACGACATTCTGTATATCATCTGGTAAGCGCCGTCGTCCAGCGGTGTAATGTCCATCATCTGCGCATTTTCCAAGACAAGATTCTTGTCTGCTCTCGTTTCATCCCGACCTGACACGCCGTTGATAAACGGATAGCTCGCCCTACTGCCATCTGCTTCATTCACTTTCGTTTCGTCCAGGAATATCATGTTCTGGCTATCGATTTTCTCGCCGTGCGAATCAATTTGGAAGATGAGATAAATGGTACGGGCATCATTGACCACGCCAACCGGTGTCACATCCCAGCCGTTCATTCCGCTGACAGTCACATGTTCCATGGTTCCGTTTGTCGCAATGAGCTGCTCCGACACGCTGGTTGTCTCAGTCTGCGGAAACAGCAGTTCCAGCAGACTGCGATTCTGCGCTGCCGCAGCAGAAAAGACGCTGACCACACTAATGCACACCGCAGCAGCCACCGCAATCCCCAGCTTTTTTTGCCAGGAGAACCGGTGATGGCGTGGTTCAAAGGCATCCTGCTGTTGGATTTGTTCCAGAATCCTTTGTTCGCAGGACGCCGGCATCTGAATCTGTTCCATGAGCTGTTGATATTGCTTCTTGTCCATAATAAAATCCACCTTTCTGTTCCAGTTTGAGCTTCAGCTTTTTTCGGGCACGTTCCAGCTGCGTCTGAATGGTCGAGAGATTGCGTCCCGTGATCTGGGCGATCTCTTTGACGGAATACTCCTCGTAATAGTACAGCAGTACGACCACACGGTATTTTTCCGGCAGGGAGAACACGGCGGCATACAAAGCAGTTTCCGCCGGTGTGGTCAGACGCTCTGCGATATCTGCCGGCATCTCCGCACGGTTCTTATGCCAGACTGAGCGCCGCAGGTTATGGCAGGCGTTGATGGTCACACGAATGAGCCACGCCTTTTCTGCACCGTCATCCGGAAACGGCACTTCCCGAAGATACAGCTTCAGAAAAGTATCCTGCGACACATCCTCCGCATCCGCCTGATTCCGCAGATAGGTATAGGCGATTCGATAAACCGTGTCCTTATAGCGCTGTAATTTCTGCCGAAATTCCACGTCTTCCATTTTATCACACCTCCTCGTTTTCATTAGAGCTTGTTCCGTATCTTTTTATGTGCGGATTTTCGAGCATGATTTTGTCGGTGACAAGGAAAAAATCCGCAGGCATACTGTCGTATGGCAAGGGTTTTTGACGCAGTCATCGGCAAAATCTGCCGAAAAGATGTGCGAAAAAAGATGCGAGACAAGCTCTTAGAAGCACTTCACCCATATAACAAAACAGAAGTGGAAAATATCTCACTTTTCCAAAATTTTTTCCGAAATAAAAAGCAGGCACAGCAAAATTCGCTGCACCTGCTCTTTTTCAAAGGCTCCCCGAAGAAGAACCCTTAGTTATTCATAGTCGAACACATTGACCCAATTCAGCAGGAATTCCCGCTCCTGCGGATTTTCCTTGGAGAGCTGCGAGGCTGCCACAATGGGCAGCCACTGGGAAACATACTGCTTTGCCACATCGTTCATATCGCAGAACATCTTCAGATACAGCTCTGCCCAGTCATCCCGGCCGTTCAGGCGGAACATCAGATAGGTTCTTGCTGCGTCGGCACTGCCGTTGCCCTGTGTCGCATGGGACCAGTCGATCACATACAGTCTGCCGTCTTTGTCCACAATGACGTTGCTGGGGTTGAAATCGCCGTGGCACACCTTGATGTGATCGTGCATGGCGCTCAGCCGTGTGTGCAGATCATATCGAATGGTGGCATCCAGACCGGACTGGCTGATCTTACGGTTCATCTTGTCTTTCAGCTTCGTCAGCAACGGCGAGCGCTTGCTCTGGATCTCCTTTTGCAGCAGCACAAACTGCTCCATATAGCTCTCCAGCTGCTCCGGATGTGCCTCCATCAGCGATTGCAAGGTTTCGCCCTCTACAAATTCCGTCACAATTGCCCAGCGGTTATCCACCTTGCGCACTTCCAGCAGCTTGGGGATCCGCAGGCCGGTTTCCTCCACACGTGCCTGATTGAGTGCCTCGTTGAGAATATCCGACTTCTTAAAGCCCTTGCCGAACACCTTGACCCGTGTGTTTCCTTCCCGATAACTGGTTTTCTCCAGTCCTTCCAGCAATGGTTCCATCGCTCATCTTCCTCCTGTTTTGTCCGAGCCTGTTCCGGCTCTTATGCGCCGTAGTATGCCGTCAGATACATCTCCCGAATTTCCGAGATCAGCGGATACCGTGGGTTTGCTCCTGTGCACTGGTCGTCGAACGCCTGTTCACACATGTCGTCCAGTGTCTCCAAAAATACAGATTCCTCAACGCCGTAGTCCCGAATCGTCTTGCGAATGCCGACCCGCTCCTTCAGCGCCTCGATCTTGGTGATAAAGTTTTCGAATACCTCTTCGTCGTTCGCACCGGTCACGCCCACAAACCGTGCGCACTCGCAGTACCGCTCCAGTGCATGCGGATACGGATACTGGGAGAACGTGCCCATCTTCTGGGGTGCTTCTGACGCATTGTACCGCATGATCCGGGTAATCAGGATGGCATTTGCCACGCCGTGAGGCAGGTGGTGGAATGCGCCCAGCTTGTGCGCCATGGAGTGGCACACGCCCAGAAATGCATTGGCAAACGCCATTCCCGCCATGGTAGATGCATTCGCCATCTTCTCCCGTGCAAGGGGTGCGTTCGGCCCGTTGTCATAGCACTCCGGCAGATACTCGAAAATGTTCTTCAACGCCTTGAGTGCCAGACCGTCGGTATAGTCGGTTGCCATTACCGATGCATATGCCTCCAGTGCGTGGGTCATAGCATCGATACCGGACGCAGAGGTCAGCCCACGAGGCTGGGACATCATCAGATCGGTGTCGATGATCGCCATGTTCGGCAGCAGCTGGTAGTCCGCCAGCGGATACTTGGTGCCGGTTGCCTCATCGGTGATTACCGCAAAAGGCGTTACCTCCGAGCCAGTACCCGAAGAGGTGGGAACGGCGATAAAGTACGCCTTGCTGCCCATTTCCGGGAACTCGTAGGTGCGCTTGCGAATGTCGAGGAAACGCATTGCCATGTCGGCAAAGTCTGCCTCCGGATGCTCATACAGCACCCACATGATCTTCGCAGCATCCATAGCAGAACCGCCGCCCAGCGCAATGATGACATCCGGTTCGAACTCCCGCATCAGTGCTGCGCCAGTCTTTGCGCAGGACAGGGTGGGATCCGGCTGGACATCCGAGAAGATCTGGAATGCCACACCCATCTCCTGAAGCCGGTCTGTGATGCAGGCGGTCATCCCGCTCTTGAACAGGAACTGGTCGGTTACGAGGAACGCACGCTTCCGGTGCAGCACCTCCTGAATCTCCCGAAGTGCCACCGGCAGGCAGCCTTTCTTAAAGTATACTTTCTGAGGTGTGCGGAACCACAGCATGTTTTCTCTCCTCTCTGCAACGGTCTTGATATTGAGCAGGTGCTTGACACCGACATTTTCCGAAACGGAATTTCCGCCCCAGGAGCCGCAGCCCAGTGTGAGGGACGGTGCCAAATTGAAGTTATACAAGTCACCGATACCACCGTGAGAGGAGGGTGTATTGATTACGATACGGCAAGCTTTCATCTTTGCCGCAAAAGCATCGATTTTCTCCCGATGCTTTCCGGCATCCACGTAGAGCGAAGCGGTATGTCCATAACCGCCGTCCCTGATGAGCTGGTCGGCATAAGACATTGCCTGTTCAAAGTTTTCCACACGATACATTGCCAGAACCGGCGAGAGCTTCTCATGGGCAAATTCCTCGTCCAGCGAAACCGAGGTCACCTCACCGATGAGCACACGGGTTTCCTGAGGAATGGTCACGCCAGCAAGCTCTGCGATCTTTGCCGCACGCTGTCCAACGATCTTGCTGTTGAGCGAACCATTGATGAGGATGGTTTTCCGCACCTTTTCCGTTTCTTCCGGTGTGAGGAAATAGCAGCCACGCCGGAGAAATTCCGCACGCACGGCATCATAGATGGAGTCGTCCACGATGACCGACTGCTCCGAAGCGCAGATCATACCGTTGTCGAACGTCTTGGAGTGGACGATGGAGTTTACTGCAGTCTCAATATCTGCCGAAGCATCAATGACTGCCGGTGTATTTCCGGCGCCAACGCCCAGCGCCGGCTTTCCGCTGGAGTACGCTGCACGCACCATACCCGGACCGCCGGTTGCCAGAATGATATCCGCCTCCTGCATCAGGGTGTTGGTCATCTCCAGCGAGGGAACATCGATCCAGCCGATGATGTTCTCCGGTGCGCCTGCCTTTACCGCAGCCTCCAGCACGATCTTTGCCGCAGCAATGGTGCTCTTCTTTGCACGGGGGTGCGGCGAGATCAGGATGGCATTTCTGGTCTTGAGACAGATCAGCGACTTAAAGATCGCCGTAGAAGTGGGGTTGGTCGTCGGAATAACAGCAGCCACAACGCCGATGGGTTCTGCAATGCGCATGGTGCCGTAAGCGGGGTCCTTTTCAATCACGCCGCAGGTCTTGGTGTGCTTATAAGCGTTGTAGATATACTCGGACGCATAGTTATTCTTGATAACCTTATCCTCCACAACGCCCATGCCGGTTTCCTCCACTGCCATTTTGGCAAGCGGCAGTCTGGCATGGTTTGCCGCAAGGGCAGCCGCACGAAAGATCCGATCCACCTGTTCCTGCGAGTAGGACGCAAAGATCTCCTGTGCACGGCGCACCTCGGAGAGCTTCTGCATCAGTGCAGGGACACCATCCACCAGCGAATGATTCATTTCAGTTTGACTCGTCATGATTTGTTTCTCCTATTCTAAATCTGGACGGAACACTTTTGTGACAAGCTGCGCAGGGGCCCCTTTCCCACGACACCTTTGTCACTCTCATTATACCACATTCTCCTGCCTCACGTCAATGCAAACCGCAATTTTTACAATTCCTTTTCTTCCGCATCCAAAAGACTTTAGTTTCCAGCTCTGCATATCCGACAGAAACCGCAGATCATCTCTGGTATACTTAGAAACAGAGGTGATGACATGCAAACGATTTATCTGGACGTTCTGCTGTTGCAAAGCCTCTATGTCAACTATTTTCTGCTGCATGCTGCGGCACGTGTCACGCATACGCCGCTGCGGTTTGCCCGATGCCTGTTGGTTTCGGCGGGAAGCAGCCTGTTTTCCCTGCTGATCTTTCTGCCGGCGCTCCCCCTCCTGCTCCAGCTTCTCCTGAAGCTGACCGCAGCGGCAGCAACCGTCAGTCTGGCATTTGGCATTCAGCACGGTCGGTGGCTGGGGCAGTTCGGCTGCTTTTTTGGATGCAGCTTTTTGCTGGCCGGATTGCTGCTGGCGGTGTGCAGCACCGCAAACCAGGGCTTTGCCACATGGAGCAACAGCTGCTTTTATCTGGATTTTTCCCTGTTTCAGCTGATCCTATTCACGGCACTTGCTTATCTCCTGCTGCACCTATGCGATTTTTTTCGAGGAAGGAGGCATCACACAGACGAACATTTTCAGGTTCTGATCCGGCTCGGCGGGAGAACGGCAGTTCTGGAGGGCATGGCGGATACCGGCAACAACCTCACCGATCTTTTCTCCGGCCGTCCCGTCATTGTCTGCGGGAAACAGTCTCTGGAAGCACTTCTAAGCGGCAGTTCCGTGGAACAGCTGCAAGGATACCGGCTGCTTCCCTGCACCACAGTGACCGCAAACGGACTTCTGCCCCTGTTTCGGCCGGATGAGATCTGTATCCGCAATCTGTCCAGCGGAAAAAGCCGCACCGCAGACGGAATGGTTGGCATTGGCGGTACGCAGAAATGCGCTATTTTTCACCCCAGACTTCTGGAATTCTGATTCCGGAGTCTGCCAACAGAAAGGATGTGAAACATGCACTTTTGGATTTTCAGCATCCGGCGAATTCGGGAACGGATCTGCCGCTTCCTGCAAGACACCTGCCGCATTGATTATATCAACGGCATCGACACCCTTCCGCCGCCCCTTTCCAAGGAGGAGGAAGCTGCCGTATTTGCAGCGCTGGAAGCAGGCGATTCCAATGCACGGGAAACGCTCATCGTCCATAATCTGCGTCTTGTCGTTTACATCGCACGAAAATTCGAGTCCTCCGGCCTGGGTCTGGAGGATCTGATCTCCATCGGAACCATCGGACTCATCAAGGCGGTAGGCACGTTTCGCCCCGCCAAGAAAATCAAGCTGGCAACCTACGCCTCAAGATGCATCGAAAACGAAATTCTCATGGTACTCCGGAAAAACGCCCAGTCCCGCAGCGAAATCTCCATTGACGAACCGCTGAGCGCCGACTGGGACGGAAACGAACTGCTGCTCTCCGATATCCTTGGCACAGAGGAGGACATCGTCAGCAAGGGCATTGAGAACGAAGCAGAACGGGAAATGCTGCGCCAGGCTGTTTCGGAACTTGGCGAACGGGAACGGGAGATCATGGAGATGCGGTTCGGACTTTGCGGCGGCAGGGAACGCACCCAAAAGGAGGTGGCAGAATCCATCGGCATTTCCCAGTCCTATATCTCACGGCTGGAAAAGAAAATCATCCGAAAACTCCGCAGCAAGCTGGAGGCATCTGATCTGCCTGCTGCAAAATCCCCCTTGTAATTGAAAGCGCCCATTTTCGGCACGCAAAAACGAACACCCGACGGAGAACCGAAGTTCCCGCCGGGTGTTTGTTATGTCACAGAGTTTTGTGTGTTATGCTTTGGTTTTAGTCAACGGTACGCTCCGGACCAATGTTATCCTGCAGGTGTACGAGGAATTTCAGCAGTGCCATGGAGTCGTTTGCATCGATTACGTGGTTGTACTCGCAGTCTGCATTCTCGTGAGCCTGCGCATTCAGCTCAACAGCCTTTGCAATTGCCTTGTTCAGCAGAACGGCATCTGCCAGATCTACCTGACCATCCAGATTTACATCGCCGTAGAACGCATTCAGCGTCGGGTCGAAAGATGTAGTAGTCACTGCTGTGGTTGTAGTTGCAGCCGTGGTGGTAGTTGCCTTAGTGGTTGTGGTTGTGGTTGTAGTCGTTGCCTTCGTTGTTGTCGTGGTGGCTTCTGTAGTGGTCACAGTAGTAGCAGCCGGAACAACGATGATCTTGACATCAGCGGTCTGTCCGCCCGGTGTGGTAACAGTAACTGTTGCCTCGCCAACATTCTTACCGAAAACGGTTGCATTCTTCTTGTCTGCATCCAGCTTTACGGTTGCAATCTTGATGTTCTTGGAAACAACGGTGCAATCCGGAACATTGATCTCCAGCGGAGCCTGCTCGCCGATGGTAACTTCGATGGTTTCCGGAACATTCAGCGGATCCTCGAACATATCGATCTTTGCGCTGTTTTCCTTGTCATCAGCCTTATAGTATGCGGTGACATTGTCGATGGTGTACTTCTTGGAAGTAGACTCACCCAGTCCGGCGTACCATACACCCAGATCAACGTGGTCGCCTTCCTGCTCAGTGCTGACATAGTTAGTAGCCTTGGACATTGTGCCGTTTGCACCTTCCATGATGCCATTTGCAACAGCACCCGGCATTACCCACATAAAGGTGTACTTATTCTTGCCCTTCGCATCTTCGTACGGCTTTACCTCAGCATCTGTATCCGACGGATCCGGACGGCTGCCTGCGGTGGTCGGCTCCCAGTTTACAAGAACCAGCTTGCCGTTTTCGTTGGCATCATCGGTCTGATACCAGCATTCAGAGGTTGCTGCAGTAAGCTTCGACAGAACGGAAGTACCTGCGCCAACTACCATCTGGTTGACATCCATGTCTGTGGTAACATCAAAAAGAACTGCGTAAACGTCTGCGGTCTTTTCATACTTCATGCCGAAATCTGCATAGTTGACAGATACGGACTTGCCAACGCTCTCGCTGCCGCCTTTTGCGGTTACAGTGCCGGTGTACGGGAACGTCATGGACTCCTCATAGGTCAGAGTTGCATCAACGATAGTCGCCTTATCCAGCTTGGTGTAGGTGTCTGCGACAACCTGACCATACCACAGCTGGAAAGAAATCTGATCAGTGGGCTTTACAGTTGCATACGGAATAACCTCTTCCGGAACATCCCATGTTACGGTGAAGTAGTTGCCGATGTCCTGCTTTGCAAGGTCGGTGCCGCCGCCAATGGTAACGCCAAACTTTGCGCCAGCCTCTTCTGCTGCTGCCAGTGCTTCCGGACCGATATCATTGTACCAGTAGCCGGACAACTCGTTCTTACCCTCCATGCCTGCCAGATACTTTGCATACTCAGTATCCGCTACACTGTGGCCCTCAACATTCAGACCGCCGCCGTACATGATACGCTGTAAATTTTCTTCAGTCTTCAGAGTAACGCTCAAAGATTTGATCTTCACATCCGACGAAGCATTTTTGCCCGGAGCCAGACCAAAGTCGGAGTAAGTGAACTTATGGCTGTTCAGCGGAAGTCCTGCCTCACGGATCTCGCTCTCGGACTTATATCCGCCGCCTGCTTCTGTCTGATAATATTCTTCGCTGCAGGTGTCGCCCGGTGTCAGATCCAGATTAACATCCTCCAGCTTCAGAGAATTTACTGCGGTCACAGTTGCAGTGCCGTCGCCGTTGTCCTTGAAGCTGTAGTTATCGCCAGCACCGTTTGCGCTGGAATAATACATTCCGCCGGTGTTCTCTTCGCCCTTGGGCAGATCCGGATTTGTGGGGTTCATCCAGTCCGGTGCAGTGCCGTTGCTGGTATCAGTCGTGCCGTTTGCCTCAATGGAAACCAGCGTGATGGACTCATTGGTGTAGGTCTTCACGGAATTGTCTGCCGGATCCTGCTCTGCCAGACCGGTATAGCAGTTCTGCACCTGGAATTTGCCGTTATTGGAGAGGTCTGCATAAGACGGAACCTCGATCACAACGGAGAATTCTGTTGCGTACGGCGTGCACGCGATTGCCTCGCCGATGTCCCAGTAGTAGCTGTGCGCTTTATCTGCTGAGCATCCGAAATAATAGGAGAAGTTGGTGACCAGCTTGTCGGACTTGAAGTTCAGCTGGAAGGTCTTGATGCCAGTTCCGAACAGATCTTTAATGCCCTTGCCCTTGGTATCCGTAAACGGTGTCCAGGTATCTGTGGAAGCCTTGCACATAAACGTGCATTTCTGCTGGTTCTTCGGAGTATCCGGATCATCCGGATCCGGAATGGAAGTTTCCAGTGTCTTATTGATTTGATATGTCTTTCCAGCTGCATCTGCAAAGATCCCGCTCGCAGAAGTTACTGCGAGCGATGTTGCAGCCATGACAGCACTCAAAAGAACTGCCTGCACTCTTTTTTGAATTGTCTTGCTCATAAATATATCGCTCCTTTTTCCACACATTGTCTTCCCATGTTGAATTTCTGTATTCGGATACGAGCAGCAGATCACTCATATCCATTTAAGCTTACAAAATGAAACATTCATTTTTCAGCTATATCCATTATAACAGTATCTCCAAGGAATGTAAATGTATAATTTATGAACATTATTTCCAGCCTCCAGAAAATTCAACCCCGAATTTGTGCAAATTGCATAAAAATAATGTTTACTGTGAAAACATAATACCGCTTCGATCAAATATAGTAGAAAAGGCATGCCCTTGGAAATCCATATATTCCCATAGAACACGCCTTTTCGTTATCTTTTTGCTTTATTTTTCTAGTTTACTGTCCGGCAGCTGCAGTTGTCGTTACAGCAGCACTTCCAGAGGACGATGTTGTTCCTGTAGAGCGCACACCCTTGACGGCAACCCGATAATCCCCAACTGCCCACACATTGTTGTACTTTGCGCAGGAGATGGTCGGAGTGTAGTTAAATGTCACGGTGTTTCCGTCTACGGCATCCGCCTGAATGGAATAGCTCAGCAGATCCACATTAACAGTGATATCGCTGGCATCCAGCTCCGACATCACCTCTTCCGGTCCAATAACACTGACGGTAAGCTGCTGTGTCAGCACGTCGAAGTTATAGGAGCCGGGCGCATTGATGACACCGATGTCCGAGAGGACGAAATCCTTCTTGGTCAAGCCGGCAGAATCCAGCGTCAGTGTCACAGTCGTCAGACCGGACTGGTTTTTGTACTCATCCGGCACAGATACCACAAAATCACGGGAGAAATCCAAATCGATATCCCGCAGCGGAATCGAGCCGATGTTGAATTCATTCATCTCATCCAGCGTATTGTTCGGTGCGGCAAGGGTGATCTTATCTGCCGACAGCGCCAGATTCAGGCACGAGGTGTCAAAGTTAGACGGTGCGTTGGTGATCTGGTAGGTGATATCCATGGTCTTTTGGTACAGCAGCGGAACTTCAATGGAGAAGTTCGCCGCATCGTAGGTGAACATGGAGGAATCCACCAGTGCGCCGGACTCATTGTAGAACAGCAGCTTGTCGGTGGTCAGAACCTTGGATGCGCTCAGCTGCTCTTTCTGGTCTGTCTCCGCAACGCAGGATGCCACCTGATCCAGCTGCTGCTGCGGACCGGTGACCTCGATGGTTGCCGGTGTGCAGACAAAGGAATCATCGTCCAGCGTGCAGCCCTCGGCAAAGGTGATATTGGGAATGGACGGTGTGATATCAAAGGTGTAGGTGTCCATCTTATCGAATGTCACATTGACTGTGGAGGGCGTAATGGACTTCACGCTGAACTCCACGTTATCCGTGCTGCTGATGGAGATGGCGAGCTTTTTCGTGCCTGCTGCCGTGACGTTCTCCACCGATGCCGTTGCCACCAGATCCCTGGCATCCAGATTACCCACCTGTGCACGGTCGCCCTCCAGCTGTACGCTGACTTCATCCACATCAAAGCTGATGACACTCAGCCCGTTTTCCTCCGCCGTCGTTCCGGCGATATCCACTTTCAGGGGAATGTGGTTCACGGTACGCGGCGTGGTCGGATAAATGGAGATGGAGATGACAAACCAAAACACAATGGCGATCACCACAGACGTGATCATCATGGCAGGACGGCTGGCATAAAAGCGCTGCAGCAGCGTCTGGTTAGTCTGATTTGGATTGTCCGTCTTCTTTTCCCGATGACGATTCCAAAGATGCGTCAGCTTTTTGTCCATGATCCTTCTCCTTTTGTTTCCTGTGCAGCTTGATGAACGGAATCCGGCGGGAGACCTTATCGATGGGGGTCTCCTCGTTGGAAGTGATCAGCCGTTCCACAAGCAGGTGGTGCAGATTTTCTCTGGTGAAGCCGCTCTTAAGCACGCCGTTTTCCGCCACAGAGATGGCGCCGGTCTCCTCCGAAACGACAATGACAATGGCATCCGAATTCTCGCTCATTCCGATGGCGGCACGATGCCGGGAGCCAAGGCGCTTGTTGATCAGCTCTTCTTTCTGCGGTTTCGGGAGGAAGCAGGCTGCTGCCAGAATCTTTCCGTCCCGCATAATGACCGCACCGTCGTGGAGCGGTGTCTTATTATAGAAGATGTTGCCGAACAGCTCCTTGCTGGGGATGGCATCCAAAACCGTGCCGTTGTCGATCTGCTCCCCCAGCCGGGTCTGCCGTTCGATGACGATCAGCGCACCTGTTGAGGTGGCGGAAAGCTCTACGCAGGAGTCGCAAATCACATCAATGGCATTGCTCCAAATGCCGTCATCTGCGCCGGCATTCATGCTGAAGCGAAGTCCCAGCTTGGTGTACCCCGCCTTTTCCAAGGTACGGCGCAGCTCCGGCTGAAACAGAATGACCAATGCGATCATACCTATGTTCAGCGTCTCCGACATCAGATAGGAGATGGCTTTCATCTTGATCCAGCTCGCCACAATGTACACCAGAAACAGAAGCATGATGCCTTTCACCAGCTGTCCGGCACGTGTTTCACGAACCAGTTTCATGACCACATAGACCACATACGAAAGCACCAGGATATCCAGAATATCCACCGGCTCTGCCGTCTTGATCACGCTGAAGATCATATCCAGGATATCTCTCCACGCCATACACATTCCTTCCCTTCTCACTTCTGTTTTTTCAAATGCAAAGGCAGCCTCCGCACCATTCTTCCAATTTGTTATGTAAGAGTCTGTTTTTGCTTATCACAGGTGCAAAACAGACTCTCCGAGCGTAAACTGTGCGCTCCTCTTCTTCTATTTTAACATATCGCTCGTTTTTTTCAATAGGTTTCCGCCATTTTTCAAATTCTTGACATAATTTTTCACGCTGGCAGCCAGCCGAAGCGTGTCAGACTCCCGGCTGAATGCCGACGGCGCAAACCGCAGCGTTCCATCCGCTGTCCCAAGCTTTTCGTGCGCCAGCGGTGCGCAGTGCAGACCGGCACGCAGGCAAAAGCCCTCCTGACTGAGCCACGCCGCCAGTTTTTCCGGCGGTTCATCCGCCACCGTAAAGGAGACAATGGGCACATAGGAAACGCCTGCCTCCCGATAGACCCGCACCTCCGGAAGCTCCTGCATCGCCTGACAAAACAGGTCGCACAGATAGCTCTCATGGCGATACAGCATCTCCACCGTCCGGCTCTTGACAAAATCGATGCCCGCCCGCAGCGACGCTGCCCCAATGACATTGAGGGTTCCGCACTCCAGGCGATCCGGCAGGAAATCCGGCTGTTCCGGACTGCGGGAAGCGCTTCCGGTTCCGCCCTGCATCAGCGGACGAATGGGAAACTGACAGTCCGTCATGAGGATTCCGGTGCCGGTGATCCCATAGAGTCCCTTATGGCCGGCGGTACATAAAATATGCATACCGTCCGCTTCCAATGACAGCGGCAGAATGCCGCACGCCTGCGCACCGTCCGCAATAAAGCACAGTCCGTTTTCCCGGCAGAGCTGCGCAATACGGCGGTAAGGCAGGATCTGCCCCGTCACATTGCTGGCAATGGTACAGACGACCGCACGGGTGTTCGGCCGAATCGCCGCCCGAAACCGCCGCATGGTCTCGTCGTCATCTGCCGCAATTTTCACCATACGATAGGCGACTTTCCGTGACTTTGCCAGCGCCATAATAGGCCGGTAGACGGAATTGTGTTCCAGATCGCTGAAAATCACATGGTCGCCGGTTTGCAGGATGCCCTGAATCGCAAGATTCAAGGCGTGGGTGCAGTTGAGTGTGAAAATGGTATTTTCCACCTTTGCCCCGAAAAAGTCTGCCGCCGTTTCTCTGGCATCGTAGACCATTTCCGAGGTGCGTGCGGCGATCGTATGGCCACCGCGTCCGGAATTGCCATACTTCAGCACTGCCTCCGCCACTGCCTGCCGCACCTCCGGCGGCTTTGGATACGTCGTCGCAGCGTTGTCAAAATTGACTGTCACCACGCATCACGCTCCTCCTGCATCCGTTGGAACGGGATACCCTCCTGTGCAAGAATCGAAGAAACATGGCTGCAATTTCCGTGTACGGTCAGCACAAATCCGCACCCCTCCGGTCCGATGTGCTCCAGACGGCGCACTTCACAGGAGTAGCCGAGGCGCTGCAGGATTTTGCGGGCACGGGATGCCTGCGTGTAAGAAACCATTGCTGCCTTGCATCCCAACATCTTTCTCACCCCTTTGCATATCATTTGAGAGAAAACTCCCTCATCTCAGTATATGCCGGAATTTTTTTGGAGTTCGAAAGGCGTTTCCACAGGTACAAGTGAAATTGTGGAAAATCAGGCGTTATTCTCTGACAAGCAGGCAGACGCAGTGCACTGCAATGCCGGAACCATCCCCCGTGAAGCCCAGCTTTTCCTCCGTGGTGGCTTTGACGCTGACTTGAAAATAACGAACTCCGCAAACCTCTGCAATATTGAGCTGCATCTTCGTAAGATATCCCATCAGCCTTGGGCTCTGACAGAGAATGGTGGCATCCAGATTCCCGACAACATATCCCATTTCTTTTACACGTTCTACAACTTCCTTCATCAAAAGCATGCTGTCCGCACCGGCATACTTCGGATCCGTGTCTGGAAAAAGACAGCCAATGTCCCCCAGCGATAATGCCCCCAGCATTGAATCCATCACAGCGTGCGCCAGCACGTCGGCATCGGAGTGCCCCAGCAATCCTTTTTCGTAGGGAACCTCCACGCCTCCCAGAATCAATTTTCGTCCCTCCACCAGACGGTGAACATCATAACCATGTCCAATGCGATATGGCAACGTCAGCATATTGTTTCCTCCTTTTCCCGGCGCTTCAGCAGAATCTCTGCAATTGCAATGTCCTCCGGCGTCGTAATTTTCAGATTGGTGTAATCTCCAGTGGTCATATAAATTTTGTGGTTGATTGCCTCCACCAGCTGGCAGTCATCGGTAAAGTCCAGTCCGTGCTCCCGTGCAAACGTGACCGCCTCAAAATAGAGCTGCCGTTTGAATACCTGCGGTGTCTGAGTGATATAGAGGTGCGGACGGTAGGGCGTGTCCACGATCAGGTTGTCATTGACCACCTTGATGGTGTCCTTTACCGGAACGCCCAGCGTTGCTCCGCCGAATATCGAAGCATCCTGAATCACCTGCGCAATCTGCGCCGGCAGAACCAGCGGACGTGCGCCGTCGTGAATGGCGAGCATGGTCGTTGTTTTCGACAGGGCATGCAGTCCGCACATCACGCTCTCCTGTCGGGTCGAACCGCCTTCCACAACAGCGTGCAGCTTTGTGATCCCAGCCTTTTCCGCCGTTTCCCGAATGGCATCGTGATCCGCCGGACGTGCCACCACGATCAGTTCCGCCACACGTTCGCACTGTTCAAAGGCACGCATTGCCATGCCGATGACCGTGGTATCACCCAGAGGAAGCAAAATCTTATTTTTTCCCTGCATCCGTGTGGCATTTCCGGCGCACACGAGAATGGCAGAGGTATCTGCTATCGCACTCATTCTTTTCTCCTTTTCGATTCAAAAAGGGCACTGATTTTTTCTGAAACCAGTACCCTTTTCGCAGCACCCGTTCAGAGTCCGCCCGCAGGATAAGCTTAGAAACCGTCCCGCAGCAGCTCTTACAGATTATGCAGTTTATAAGAGAGCGTCATCAGGCTGTCATCCAGATGCATCGTCACGACCTTTGCGTGCTCCACAGCGATGTCGCAGTGGCTGAAATTCCACAGTCCCCGAATGCCCAGAGAGACCAGATGCTCTGCGGTATCCTGTGCCACTTCCTTGGAAAGGCACAGAACGGCAGCCACAGGCTTTTGCTGTGCGCAAAACGCCTCCAGCTGTTCCATGGGCTGGATTTCCAGCCCGGCCATCTGATTTCCCACCAGCTCCGGTTTGATGTCAAAGATTCCGATCAGACGAAATCCACGCTGCTCAAAACGCACGTTTTCCGCAACGACCTGCCCCAGATTTCCTGCGCCGACCAGAATCGCCGGCAGCAGCTGCGGCAGTCCCATGATGCGCTCCAGATTTTCCCGCAGTTCTGTCACAGAATATCCGTAGCCCTGCTGTCCGAAGCAGCCAAAACAGCTCAGATCCTGTCGAATCTGCGAGGCAGTCATTCCCAGACGCTTCCCCAGTTCTCTGGAGGAAGTGTGCGCCTGACCCTGCCGTTCCAGCTCTTGCAGCAGCCGATAGTACCGCGGCAGCCGGCGGACTACAGATTCGGAAACCTCATGCTTCTGCACCACAATTGATCGCTCTCCCTATGAAAATCCGGTCACAGGTCAAATCCATTGATCTGTTCCCGCTTGTCTCAATTCCTGTCGTATCTTTTGGATTATGCCATCAGTGCATCCAGACGCTCACGGATTGCCTCCAAGAATTCCTTGGAGTTGACCTTCTTCTTGTTCTCCAGCTTGGAGATCAGATACAGGTCGCCAGTCATCACGCCGTCCTCAATGGTCTGAATGGTCGCCTTCTCCAGCTTGTCTGCAAAGGCAGCCAGCTCCGGCAGATTGTCCAGTTCGCCACGCTTGCGCATTGCGCCGCTCCATGCGAAGATGGTTGCAACAGAGTTGGTAGAGGTCTCCTCGCCCTTCAGGTACTTGTAATAGTGACGCTGAACGGTGCCGTGTGCAGCCTCATACTCATAGATGCCGTCCGGAGAAACCAGAACGGAAGTCATCATTGCCAGAGAACCGTAAGCGGTGGAAACCATATCGGACATCACATCGCCATCGTAGTTCTTGCAAGCCCAGATATAACCGCCGTGAGAACGGATGACACGGGCAACTGCGTCGTCGATCAGGGTGTAGAAGTACTCGATGCCTGCTGCCTCGAACTTTTCCTTGTATTCGTTGTCGTAGATCTCCTGGAAAATATCCTTGAAGGTGTGGTCATACTTCTTGGAAATGGTATCCTTGGTTGCGAACCAAACGTCCTGATGCAGATCCAGACCGTAGTTGAAGCATGCACGGGCGAAGCCTGCGATGGAGTTGTTCTTGTTGTGCAGACCCTGAATGATACCATCGGTATCCTCGAAGTTGAAGATCAGCTCTCTGGTCTCCTTGCCCTCTGCGTCGGTGACAACCAGCTCAGCCTTGGAGCCCTGCTTTACCTTCATCTCGGTGTTCTTGTACACATCGCCGTAAGCGTGACGGGCAATGGTGATCGGTGCAGTCCAGGTGGGGATATACGGCTCAATGCCCTTGACCAGAATCGGGGTACGGAAAACCGTGCCGTCCAGAATGGCACGAATGGTGCCGTTGGGGCTCTTCCACATCTGGGACAGATTGTACTCCGGCATTCTTGCAGCGTTCGGGGTGATGGTTGCGCACTTGACTGCAACGCCGTACTTCTTGGTGGCGTTGGCGCTGTCGATGGTTACCTGATCCTTGGTCTTTTCCCGGTATTCCAGACCCAGATCATAGTACTCAGTCTTCAGGTCGACATATGGGGTCAGCAGAATGTCCTTGATCCACTGCCACAGGACACGGGTCATCTCGTCGCCGTCCATCTCGACCAGCGGCGTTGTCATTTGAATCTTTGCCATTTGATTTTCCTCCTCAAATTGCTTCTCATTGCATTTATCACGTTTCCGCCGGAGCAATGCGAGATCCGGCGTGTTCTGCCAACGCAGAAATTTTGTCATATTCCGCAGTTGTCACCAAAATCAACTGTAAGTCATCACTGTCAATGTCCACGCCTTTCCTACAGGCTCTTATTTTTTCGCATGGTACAGTGCCCATGCAAACAAACCGCCACCCAGAAGCGTTGCCACGCCCAGAACCGGATGCTGCAAGTAGAACTGCACCACCTCCGGCATTTGCCGGAACAGCAAAAACTGTCGGTACAGATACCACAGCACAACGGGAAGTCCCACTGCGATTGCCGAAAAAGCAATTGCGTATTCCAGAACTGTTTTCCATTTCATTTTCCGCCGGTGCTTCTGCACGGATTTTCGCATAGTGTTATCCTGCATGGCATCTTCCATGGAAAATACCCGCTTGCTTCGGGAAACATTTTCCGTGAACTGCTTTGCCAGATCTTCGAAATGCAGTTCCTGCTGCCTGTCCTGCTTCATTTACGCAAACACCACCCAACGAAGAATCCCCAGCACCAGCAGATGCAGCGGATAGAACACATAGAAAAACCACTTGTGAAACGGCTTCTTACTGCCGCTTTTGCCGTTGTAGCAATATTGTATTAACGGTATCACCAGAAAGATGCCCAGCTGGAACAGTCCGCTCCATATGGGTTCATTTCCCAGCATGCCGACACAGCAAATCACCGTGATAGCACTGAACGAAATCCATTTTTCTTTCGGATTGTCCCGATACCGGAAAAAGGTCAGCGCATAGAGCACATCAAACATCGCCCAGTCGCCAAAGATCGACAGAAGACAGAGTCCCAGCGTCCCCAGCTGTTTCCACAGAACTGAACACTTGCCCTTGTCCCAGAACCAGATCGCCAGCAGACTGAGAAACAGCGTATAGATCACGCCGAACGCCGGGCGGATACAGCCTCTCTCAAAATAACTGAACGGCAGCCATGAGATCACGGCGAAAATACCCAGCCGCAGAGCGTATTTCTTCACGTTTCGGGTGTAGTGATATCCCTCCGCCAGCATATACGCCATGGTCGGACCGGTCAGTCTGCCAATGATGTGCATCGCCTGTCCCAGCAGCGATGCCGTGGGAACAAACGCCCATGCAATGTGGTCAATGAGCATGGCGGCAATCACCAGATATTTCAGCTGGTTGCGGTTGAGAAAGCCTGTTCTCTCGGTCATTTCCGGTTCTCCTTATTTTGATGCAGTGCACACAGATATTTCCGTAGCAGATACAGCCCGCCAGCAAACAGAAACAGCAGCACCAGCAGCGCAATCGCTGCCACAGGACGATGCTCCAGCAGTTCCGGCATATCCAGAATGTCCCTGCCCGCAAGCAGCGAGCAGACGCACCCCGCCAGAAATACGGCGAACAGATCCTTGCAATAGCTGTCCCGGAAGCACCACAGTTTCCTGCGCACACTTGGCTTTTCGGAACCGGTTACTTACTTGCTCAGTTTGTCACGGGTGTAGTCCAGCAGACCGCCTGCCAGAATGATATCCTTGGTGCGTCCGGTCAGTTCGCACAGTACCGGAATCTCTGCGCCAGTGGTCTTGTTGACCAGTGTCAGTGTGGTTTCGCCGTCCTCGATGTGCTTGCGAACATCTGCCAGTTCCAGAACATCGCCCTGGGAGATCTTCTCGTAGTCTGCCTCGTTGACGAAAGTCAGAGGCAGGATGCCGGCATTGATGAGGTTTGCACGGTGGATACGGGCAAAGCTCTTCACCAGAACTGCCTTGACACCCAGATACAGCGGAGCCAGTGCAGCGTGCTCACGGGAGGAGCCCTGTCCATAGTTGGAACCGCCTACGATAATGCTCTGTCCCATCTCCTTGGCACGCTTCGGGAACGCCTCATCGCATACAGTAAAGCAGTGCTGCGAAATTGCCGGAATGTTGGAACGCAGCGGCAGAATCTTGGCACCTGCCGGCATGATGTGGTCAGTGGTGATGTTGTCGCCAACCTTCAGCGAGCAGCCAGCCTCGATGGTTGCCTCCAGCGGAGCGGTCTCCGGGAACGGCTTGATGTTCGGGCCACGCAGGATCTCCACCTTGTCCATTTCCTCTTCCGGTGCCGGCAGAACGATCATATTGTCGTTGACAGTGAACTTCTCCGGCAGTACAAAGTCCGGCATCTCGCCCAGTTCTCTCGGATCGCTGAGGTAACCGGTGAGTGCAGAGTATGCAGCCAGTTCCGGAGAAACCAGATAGATCTGACCGTCCTTGGTTCCGGAGCGTCCGAGGAAGTTCCGGTTGAAGGTGCGCAGGGAGATACCGCCGGAGTTCGGAGACTGTCCCATACCGATACACGGACCGCAGGCGCTTTCCAGAATTCTTGCACCGGCTGCAATGATGGTGCCCAGCAGTCCCATATCTGCCATCATGTTCAGCACCTGCTTCGAGCCGGGAGCGATGGACAGGGAGACATCCGGATTGACGGTCTTGCCCTTGAGGATGTATGCCACCTTCATCATATCCAGCAGAGAAGAGTTGGTGCAGGAACCGATGCAGACCTGATCGATCTTCAGCTTGCCGATCTCAGCCACAGTCTTGACATTGTCCGGAGAGTGCGGACATGCTGCCAGCGGTACCAGTTTGCTCAGGTCAATGTGCAGCTCTTCGTCATAGACAGCATCTGCATCTGCCTTCTGTTCGCTCCAGACTTCGCCTCTGCCCTGTGCTTCGAGGAATGCCTTAGTCACATCGTCCGACGGGAAAATGGAGGTTGTTGCGCCCAGTTCTGCACCCATGTTGGTGATGGTAGCACGTTCCGGAACAGACAGGGTCTTGACACCCTCGCCGCAATACTCGATGACCTTGCCAACGCCGCCCTTTACGGACATCCGGCGCAGCACTTCCAGAATGACATCCTTTGCAGCCACCCACGGAGAAAGCTTGCCGGTCAGTTCTACCTTGACAACCTTCGGACAGGTGATGTAGTACGTACCGCCGCCCATTGCCACTGCAACATCCAGACCGCCGGCACCCATGGCGATCATACCGATACCGCCGCCTGTGGGGGTATGGCTG
>NZ_FR898046.1:29672-54343 GCF_000437175.1 Ruminococcus sp. CAG:330
GGTATGGCTGTCCGAGCCGATCAGGGTCTTGCCCGGCACGCCAAAGCGCTCCAGATGCACCTGATGGCAGATACCATTGCCGGGACGGGAGAAATAGATGCCGTGCTTCTTGGCAACGCTGCCGATGAAACGGTGGTCATCTGCGTTTTCGAAACCGCTCTGCAGGGTGTTGTGATCGATATAGGCAACGCTGCGCTCCGTGCGTACACGGGGAACTCCCATTGCCTCAAATTCCAAATATGCCATTGTGCCGGTGGCATCCTGTGTCAGTGTCTGGTCGATGCGGATTCCGATCTCAGAACCCTTTACCATTTCGCCCTCTACCAAGTGGGCTTTCAGGATTTTTTCCGTCAGGGTCAATCCCATTGTCCATCATTCCTTTCATGATTGGCGCTGCAAATAAACCTGCAAGTTGCCTGCTCTATCTGCGAACACTTTTGCTATACCATAATATTATAACAAATTCCCCGCCGTCTTGTCAAGGGAACGCACCGGCTTTTTCACAGATGCAAGGAAAAACCGCTTTTTGCCTAAGGATATGCAGGTGAAGCTGTCTTCTGCCAGCATATCCTGATTGACAGCATCGCTGAAATATGCTATAATACACCGCAAAAGGAGGGATATCTCATGCATCAGAAGCACTATTTTACAGCACTCACAGCCATGCTTGCGCAGGAATACTGCTGTACACCGGAAGATTTTCAGAAATCCGAAAATATCCTCACACCAACTGTGCTTGTGACAAAGGGCAGAATTTACAACCAAAAACGCCACTTTTTCCACATGGCAACAACTGGCGGAAATGCTGTTATCAGCGCTTCCCCGAAGCTGCACCCATTTCTGCATCAATGGGTGCAGTGCCAGCCCGGACATGCGTTCTTTCAGATTCCGAACCTGATACCGTTGGAACAGGAGCTGCAAAAGCATGGGTATCACCTCACAGAGACCTACCATATGTTTCTCCCCACATCCCAAGCGTTAGATATCCCGCCCCGTCAGGATTGCTCTGTGGTATGGCTCACGCAAGAGGAACTTCTGCCATTCTATGGAAGCCCCAGTTTTCCCAACGCCATTTGTCCGGAATGCACACCAAATCGACCAGATGTTCTGGCGGTATGCGCCTATCACGGAACGCAGCTTATGGGAATGGCTGGCTGTTCCGAAGACATGGCAGGCTGGCTGCAAATCGGCATTGATGTTCTTCCGGAATATCGCTCCAAAGGACTGGGAACTTACCTGGTCACGCTGCTGCGCAACCGCATTTTGCAGGATCTGCATGCGATTCCATTTTATGGAACCAGTATTGCAAACTACCATTCTTGGAACATCGCCATTCGCAGCGGATTCCGACCGGCATGGCTGGAAATCTGTGCCGAAAGGCCAAATTCATAAAAATCCGTTCAGCATCTAAAAAAAGCGGCGCTTTCTACTCTGTGATACAGAGGGAAAACGCCGTTTTTTTAGTCTTTCCACTGGATTCCGGTTTTCATGCAGATCACCTTACTGCCTGCCACAATACAGTGCTACCTTAGAAGTGAAACGTCTCTTTCAGTCCCAGCCACTTGGTGTCCTTCTCGCTCAGGTTCAGCGGTGTGCCGTCTGCCAGTGCGTAACCCTCCGGCGAAGCCGAGCCGGAATAAGCGCCGATCAGCTCCGGCCAAACGATTCCGATCTCCGGATCATTCCATGCCAGACCGCCCTCATCATTCGCATGCCAAAAATCATCGCACTTGTAGCAAAACTCCGCTGCATCCGAGAGCACCAGAAAGCCGTGTGCAAACCCCTTGGGGATCAGAAACTGCTTCTTGTTCTCCTCGGTCAGCTCCACGCCGTACCACTTGCCGTAGGTTCTGGAACCCTTTCGCAAGTCAACGGTAACATCAAAAACCCTGCCCTTGATCACTCTGACGAGCTTTGTCTGCGGGTATTGCTTCTGGAAGTGCAGTCCACGCAGCACACCCTTAGCGGACATGGACTGGTTGTCCTGTACGAAATTCACGTGGATGCCCGCCTCTTGCATCTCTCTCTGATTGTATGTTTCCATGAAGTAGCCTCTGGCATCTCCATGCACGGCCGGTTCGATAACGCAAAGCCCCTCGATTCCGGCGACATTTTTTGTTACCTTGATCTGTCCCATTAATCTGTAATCTCCTTCAGATATCTTGCCAGTGCGTCTTTCCAATCCGGAAGCGGTGTAAAACCGTTTTCTCTCAGCTTCGTTTTGTCCAATCTGCTGTTAAAAGGTCTTGCTGCTTTGGAAAGTCCGTACTCCGCTGTAGTTACCGGTATCACCTTTGTGGAATACCCGGCCTGCCGGAAAATCTCACAGGTGAAGTCGTACCAGCTGAGATAGCCGCCCTCATTGGTGGCATGATAATAGCCGTACTTTTCAGTTTCCGCCATATCCACCAGCAGCCGTGCCAGATCGTAGGTATACGTCGGCGTTCCGATCTGGTCATTGACTACCCGCACGGTGTCGTACTTTTTGCCCACGTTCAGCATGGTCTTGATAAAATTCTTGCCGTTCTTGCCGAATACCCAGGCAATGCGGACAATGAAATACTTGTCCAGTGTACTGCTTACTGCGAGTTCACCGTCCAGCTTTGTCTGTCCATAGACATTCTGCGGTGCATAGTCCTTGCAGTCCGGCTGCCATGGCTCTGTGCCTTGTCCATCGAAAACATAGTCGGTGGAAATGTAGATCATCTTGCAGTCCAGCTTTTTGCAGACATTTGCAATATTCTGGGTTCCGTCCACATTGATGGCACGCACCTTAGAGAGATTCTCCTTGTCCTCGGCAGCGTCCACTGCGGTCCATGCAGCGCAGTGAATGACAACATCCGGATTCACTTCTGTGATTGCGGTTTCCACAGCATCTGCATCGGTGATATCCAGCTTGACATAGGCGCAGTCCGCAGAAACTTTGTCCAGAATATCGCTGCCGATTGCCTCATAGTCACGCTTTTTCAGTTCGTTGACCACGTCAAACCCAAGCTGTCCGCCGACACCTGTTACAAATACTCTCATCTGTCTTCCTCACCGATTGCTGTACATTTTTTCATAGTAGTCCTGATATTCGCCGGAAATGATGTCCTTCCACCACTTCTGGTTGTCCAGATACCACTGAATGGTCTTTTTGATGCCGTCTGCAAACTTTGTCTCCGGCAGCCAGCCCAGTTCGTTGTGGATCTTGGTCGGGTCGATAGCATAACGCATATCGTGACCTTTACGGTCGGTGACATAGGTAATCAGGCTCTCCGGCTTACCCAGTTCCTTGCAGATCAGCTTGACAATATCGATGTTCTTCATCTCATTGTGACCGCCCACGTTGTAGACTTCGCCGACCTTGCCGTTGTGGATGATGAGGTCGATTGCCTTGCAGTGATCCTCCACATACAGCCAGTCCCGCACATTCTCGCCCTTGCCGTACACCGGCAGAGGCTTGTCTGCCAGTGCGTTGGCAATCATCAGAGGAATCAGCTTTTCCGGAAAATGATACGGGCCGTAGTTGTTGGAGCAGCGGCTGATGGTCACCGGCAGTCCGTAGGTTCTGTGGTACGCCAGCACCAGCAGATCTGCGCCCGCCTTGGAGGAGGAGTACGGGCTGCTGGTGTGGATGGGCGTTTCCTCGGTGAAGAACAGATCCGGTCTGTCCAGCGGCAGGTCGCCGTATACCTCGTCGGTGGAAACCTGATGGTAGCGCTGGATACCGTACTTCCGGCAGGCATCCATCATCACAGCCGTGCCGAGGATATTGGTCTGGAGGAAGATCTCTGGATTCTCAATGGAGCGGTCTACATGGGATTCTGCTGCAAAGTTGACAACAACATCCGGCTTTTCCTCCTCGAAGAGCTTGTACACGCCCTCACGGTCGCAGATGTCCAGCTTGACAAACCGGAAATTCGGATTGTCCATCACCGGTTCCAGTGTGGACAGATTTCCGGCATAGGTCAGCTTGTCCAGACAAACAATGCGATCGTCCGGATGTGCTTTCAGCATATGAAAAACGAAGTTGGAGCCGATGAAACCGGCACCGCCTGTTACGATAATGGTCATAGTCAATTGCCCCTTATTCTTAATATCTGATTTTACCTTCTGCAACCGCCTTCAGGTGTGCGCCGTAAGGAGATTTGCCGTAGCGTTCTGCCGATTCCTGCAATTTCTCCTTGGTGATCCAGTGATTGATGAATGCGATCTCTTCCGGCGCAGAAATGGTAATGCCCTGCCGGTCTTCGATCATCTTGACGAAGTTTGCAGCCTCCACCAGACTGTCCATGGTTCCGGTGTCCAGCCATGCGAAGCCACGACCCAGCAGCTTCACGTTCAGGTCGCCGTCCTGCAGATACATGTCGTTCAGCGTGGTGATCTCCAGTTCTCCACGGGCGGAGGGCTTCACCTGTTTTGCCTTTTCGGAGACACCTGCCGGATAGAAATAGAGTCCGGTCACGGCGTAGTTGCTCTTGGGCTGTGCCGGTTTTTCCTCAATGGAAACTGCCTTGCCGTCCTGATCGAATTCCACAATGCCGAAGCGCTCCGGATCGTTGACGTAGTAGCCAAAGACTGTCGCCTTGCCGGAAACCGCATTCTTCGCTGCACTGCGCAGCAGGGTGCCGAAGCCATTGCCATAGAAGATGTTATCTCCCAGCACCATGGCGCAGGCATCTCCTCCGATGAATTCCTCGCCCAGCAAAAACGCCTGCGCCAGTCCATCCGGAGAGGGCTGTACTTTATAGGACAGGTGGATGCCGAATTGGCTGCCGTCCCCCAGCAGCGCCTCAAAGTGGGGTGTGTCGGTGGGGGTAGAAATAATCAGAATGTCCTGAATGCCGGCGAGCATCAGGGTGGACAGGGGATAGTAGATCATGGGCTTATCATAGACCGGAAGCAGCTGCTTCGAGGTCACCATGGTCAGGGGATACAATCTCGTGCCGGCACCCCCGGCGAGTATAATACCTTTCATCTATTGTTCCTCAATCTCTCTTGAAAATGTCTCTGGTATAAACCTTTTCCCGCACATCATCCAGACAGGAGTCATACCGGTTGGCGATGATTGCCTGACACATCTGCTTGAACTCGTCCAGATCGTTGACCACACGGCTGCCAAAGAATGTTGTGCCGTTCTCCAGTGTCGGCTCGTAGATCACAACCGTAGCGCCCTTTGCCTTGATGCGCTTCATCACGCCCTGAATGCTGGACTGGCGGAAGTTGTCGCTGTTTGCCTTCATGGTCAGGCGGAACACGCCAATCACAACAGGCTTTTCTCTCGATGCATCAAACGTGTTGTCCTCGTCGTAGCTATAGCAGCCCGCCATTTGCAGCACACGGTCAGCGATGAAATCCTTACGGGTGGAGTTGGCGGCAACGATTGCCTCAATGAGGTTTTCCGGTACGTCCGCATAGTTTGCCAGCAGCTGCTTGGTGTCCTTGGGCAGGCAGTATCCGCCGTAGCCGAAGGACGGGTTGTTGTAGTGGCTGCCGATTCTGGGATCCAGACAAACCCCGTCAATGATCTGCTTGGTATCCAGACCCTTCATCTCTGCATAGGTATCCAGCTCGTTGAAGTAGCTGACACGCAGCGCCAGATACGTATTGGCGAAGAGCTTGACTGCCTCCGCCTCGGTAAAGCCCATGAGCAGGGTGTCCACATTCTCCTTGATGGCGCCCTCCTGCAGCAGTCCGGCGAATGTCCTGGCGATCTCCACCTGCTCCGGATCTGCCATATCCGTGCCCACAATGATACGGGACGGATAGAGGTTGTCATACAGCGCATGGCCCTCCCGCAGAAATTCCGGACTGAACAGAATGCGGTTGGTGTGATACTTTTCCCGAATGGAGGTGGTATAGCCCACCGGAATGGTGGACTTAATAATCATCACCGCATTGGGATTGCACTCCAGTACCAGCTCGATCACCGCCTCTACCGCAGAGGTGTCAAAGAAATTCTTCTGGCTGTCGTAGTTGGTGGGGGCAGCGATCACGACAAAATCTGCCTCGCTGTACGCTTTCTTGCCGTCCAGCGTTGCCGTCAGATCCAAGTCCTTCTCCGCCAGATACTCCTCGATTTCCTTGTCAACAATGGGAGATTTTCTCTGATTAATGAGATCGACCTTCTCCGGCACGATATCCACGGCGTACACCTTGTGATGCTGTGCCATAAGAATGGCATTGGACAGTCCGACGTAACCGGTTCCGGCGATTGCAATTGTCATATTTTGATTCATTTTTTCCATAGTTCCTACGCTTTCTAAGCGCCCGTTCGGCAGCGCTTCTCTTTTCAAAAATGCCGGCTGCAAAAACAGACGCTAAAACTCCCTGCGCAAACTGCACAGACTCTTTTTATCGTACCATACTCCTCGAAAAATAGCAACCCTATTTTTGAAAACACCGGCGCATTTTTCCCTTTTTCGTGAAATTTCACAAGAAAAAAGCAGTGCGCCGTCTGCTTCCGTCAGATTTTCCCCGAATTTTTGCACAGGGAATCGCATATCCTTAATCCCGATGGGGCGTAAAGCTTGCCGAACAGCCTACCAGATTGGCGTTATCCTGCGTAAATTCCATTGCCAGATAGTAGCACGCCTGATCGTCCTCCGGATCGGCAATCAGCCACACCACCAGATACTGCGCCGTATCCGAATAGTAGGCGTAGATCTGATTGGCATCGTATCCGCCGACCTGCACCTTTGCTACTTCCAGTTTGTCGCAGTTGTCCTCCGCCTCCATGGAAGCGTAGAAGTTCTGGGTGGCCTCTTCCACCGGCGCACCTGTGAACCGGTGAAGCGTCACAATATTATACGGGCCTTTGCAATACTGCACCAATCCGATCTGGTCATCCGCATCGTGAAAGATTGTATAGTCTGCCGGCACCTGCAAATAGCCGTGATCCTCGTCGCCCACCCATTTCAGTTCTCCGGTATAGGTAAAGTCGCCGGATGCGTCGGTCAGTGTTCCGCTGGTGATTTCCGGCTCGGTTTCCTCCGCTGTCGTTTCCGGTTCGGTTTCCGCTGCCTGTGCGGTGGTCACCCCGGTTGTCTCCGACTCGGTTTCCAGCGCCTCCGTCACTTCCACCGCCGTCGTCTGGTCTTCCTTGCCCATCTTCTTTTCCGGTGCGGACGCTTTCCGGTTTCCGCATCCTGCCAACCCCAACAAAATTCCAGCCGCCAGGAGAACGGCAAAAACTCGCTTTTTTTGCATAGTCAATTCCTTTCTTTTTTGAAAAAGTGTTACCTTCCTTTCCGATCAGTATAACAGAATCAACTTGTTTTGTCAATCTTTTTACAAAAGCGCCAAAAAGAAAACGGATGGCAGCGCCGATTTTCGGGCTGTCATCCGTGGTTGTTATTCTGTTGCGGTATGACAGCAAACGGCAAACGGCACGACATTTCGCAGGGCAGCGCAGGCAAGCTCTGCCTGCTCCTGTCCGTCAAAAATCCCGAACACCGCTGCACCGCTTCCGGTCATCACGCTGCACAGCGCACCGCTCGCCAGCATCTGCTGACGAATGGCTGTCACCTCCGGCAGCGCAACCGCCGATTCGAACAGATTTCCGCAGAGGGGTGCGATTTCCTGCACGCCTGCGCCGGCAATCAGCGCCTCACGAAGCTTCTGCACCGGCGGATGCTTGGGACAGACCAGCGCATCTACAGCACGATATGCTGCCGGCGTGGAAACGCCTTCGTTTCCCTTGGCAATCACCAGATAAGGCAGCGCACACGCCGGAAGCTGCTCCAACGCCTCGCCGATTCCGGCGGCATACGCCGTTCCGCCGTACAGGAAAAACGGCACATCTGCCCCAAGCTTTACGGCGATTTGCAGCAGCTGCTCCTGCGGCAGTGTCACACCGGTCAGTTCTTGCAGCGCCAGCAGCACTGCTGCTGCATCGGTACTGCCGCCGCCCATGCCAGCCTGTGAGGGAATGTGCTTTTCCAGATCGATGTGAAACTGCGGTGTGATTTCCGCTGCACGGCAGAACGCCTCCGCCGCTTTCCACACCAGATTGGTGGCATCGCACGGCACGTTTTTCACCGAACACGTCAGAGAGATTCCCGCCTGCGTCCGGTGCGAAACCGTCAAGCAGTCGTAAACGGAAACCGTCTGAAACACCGTTTCCAGCAGGTGATACCCATCGGCACGCCGTCCCACGATATCCAGACCCAGATTGATCTTCGCCGGCGCTTTTCTCGTCACCGCATTCATTTGGATTCTCCCTGATGCCGGTTCACAAAGTTCTCCATCCGGCGCAGTGCCTCCTGCAAGTGCTTGAGGGAATAGGCGTAGGAAACACGGACAAAGCCCTCTCCGCTGTCGCCAAAGGCATTTCCCGGCACCACTGCTACTTTTTCCTCCTGCAGCAGCTTTTCGCAGAATTCCTCGCTGCTCATACCGGTGCTACGGATGCAGGGGAACATGTAGAATGCGCCCTCCGGATTGAAACAGGTCAGACCGATGCGGTTGAACCCGTCCACCAGCATCCGCCGGCGAACATTGTACTCCTCCACCATTTTCTGCACGTCTTTATCGCATTCCCGCAGGGCAACAATGGCTGCATACTGGCTCAGCGTCGGTGCGCTCATAATGGCGTACTGGTGGATTTTCAGCATCTGCTTTGCAATAGGCTCCGGCGCACAGACATAGCCCAAGCGCCAGCCCGTCATGGCAAATGCCTTGGAGAAACCGCTGACATAGATGGTGCGCTCCCACATGCCGTCAATGGAGGCGATGGAAACGTGTTTTCTGCCGTAGGTCAGCTCCGAATAGATCTCGTCCGTCAGTACCAGAATGTTGGTATCCCGCAGAACCTCAGCGATTGCCTCCAGATCTTTCCGTGTCATGATACCGCCAGTGGGATTGTTGGGATACGGCAGGATCAGCAGCTTGGTGCGCTCGGTGATGTGCGAACGCAGTTCTTCTGCGGTGAGCTTAAACCTGTTTTCCAGCTTGGTGGAGATGGGCACAGCGACACCGTGCATCAGCTCCACAATGGGCTTATAGCAGACGAACGACGGCTCGACAACCAGCACCTCATCCCCCGGATTGACAACGGCACGAATAGCAAGGTCAATTGCCTCAGAACCGCCCACGGTCACCAGCGTCTCATGCTCCGAATGATAGGTGATCTGATACTTGCGCTGGATGTAGTTGCAGATCTCTTTCCGCAAATCCATCATACCGGAGTTGGCGGTGTATACCATGCGCTTTCGTTCCAGACTGTCTACCGCAGCTTTCCGCACCATCCACGGTGTCTGGAAGTCCGGCTCGCCGACACCCAGACTGATCACACCCTCCATCATTGCAGCAAGATCGAAAAATTTCCGAATGCCGGAGGGCTTCATTTTCTTTACCTGATCTGAAAGAAGCGTGTCATAATTCAACACGTCTGTTCTCCCCTTTCTTCCTGTCAACTCACGGGAAATAGTAGCCCCGCTCGTCCTTTTCTTCGCCTTCGATAATAATGCCCTTTTCCTTGTACTTCTTCAAAATGAAGTAGGTCGCCGTGGACAGCACGCCCTCCAGCGGTGCCAGGCACTGGGAAACGAACATGGAAACGTCCTTGACATTGGTGCCCTTGACCGTGACCGCCAGATCATAAGCGCCGGCCATCAGAGAAATGCTCTCCACCTCGTCATACTGCATAATGGTGTGGGCAATTTCCTCGTAACCGCAGTCCCGCTTGGGGGTAACACGCAGTTCAATGATGGCAGTGACCTGATCTTTGTTCGCCAGCTCGTCATTGACAATGGCACTGTAGCCCTTGATCACGCCGTCATTTTCCAGTTCCCGAATCGCCGCTGCGACCTCCGCTTCGCTGCTTCCCAGCATCACCGCCAGCTCCGCATTGGTGAGCCGTGCGTTCTGCTGCAATAATTCTACCAGTTGTTCTTTCATGAGAAAACCCATCCTTTCTGAAATTTTTTGGAAGCACCGTCTTTTTGCGGTGCTGTCCGATCTTCTGGAACCTGTGAAATCATGTTCACAGGGACAGATGCCTACGAAAGCTTCAGGAATACCGGCTTCCGCTTCACAAAGTAGCAGGCATGGGAGAAGCCCGCCGCCTTTGCCAGCGCCACGCCATCCGCAATTCCTTTTCCCAAATCTTCAGCGCAGTGGGCATCGGAGCCAAACGTCAGGACTTCTCCGCCCATCTCCCGATAGAGCTTCAGGTATTCCAGTGTGGGGAACGGTTTGCCGTACTTCTGCCGATAGCCAGAGGTGTTCAGCTCGATTCCCCTGCCGTTTTCCGCCAGTGCTCTGAAGCAGCAGCGAATCTGTTCCTCATAGGGTTCCAGCGGTACCGGAATTCCTGCCTCCCCCTCAATATAGCGGAGCGGGTAGGTCAGATGCCCCAGCACGTCAAAGTGTCCCCAACGGCAGATGTCATACAGCTGGCTGAAATACGCCTCCATCAGTGCCGGAATGTTTTCCGTCTGATAGTCCAGACAAAAGAAGTCCGGCTTTTCCAGCAGCTCGTGCAGCGATGCAATGATGAAATCCAGCCGCACATCCGCCGCCACAGACTCGGACAGTCCAAAGTCCGCATTGGGCTGCCCCATCTCCATCCCGCACAGCAGCGTCAGACCATCGGCAACAGCCTGTTCCTTCTCCGCTGCCACCGCCTGCAAAGAGTGTTCCAGCACGGCGGCGTGGTCGAAGATCTCCCACTCGTTCCGCGGCAAAATGCCATAGTGCGCCTGTGGAAAATAGCGGTTCATCTCCACGTGTTCCGTCAGGGCAAGCACCGGCAGCCCCAGCCTTTTCGCCTGTTCCGCATGACCGGCGACTGTTCCCGTTCCATCGGGAGAAATGCCGGTGTGCGTGTGACAATCCATTGGCAGCATATGCGTTTCCTCCTGTTGCTCCGGCAAACCGGAAAAAAATACAAAAAAGGCTTTCGCCGCCAAATGGGACGAAAGCCTTCGTGTTACCACCCAAGTTCAGAGAAGTTCGCCGGGAACTTCTCCCTCGTGATCCTTTAACGCAGGACATACGTTTCGGTTTCCCGAAACAGCTCCCGGGAAGCACCTGCGTTCCGGCTGAGACACTTTCACCAAACGTGCCCTCTCTGTACAGCCATTGCGCAGTCAATCCGTTCTTCGCTGATCTTCATACTATTTGATTACTCATTAGTATAGCAGATTTTCAGCCCATTGTCAATATTTTTTCAAAAGATTTTCCGGATGTATCCCGGCATGCGCCAGATGTTTATGCATCCAGCGCATCCCGCAGGCTCTTGACGAATGCTCCGATCTTTTCCGGTGCTTCTTTGCCGTACTGCTCTACCAGACGGACAACGGCACTGCCGACAATGACGCCGTCACAGTACCGGCTCATCTCCCTGGCTGATTCCGGTCCGGAAATTCCGAAGCCCACAGCGCAGGGAACCTTTGCGTACTTGTGGATCTTCTCAAAGAACGGCGCAAAGTTGGTGCGGAATTCGCTGCGCACACCGGTGACACCGTTGGAGGACACACAGTACAGGAAGCCCGTTGCTTCCGAAGCGATCATCTGAATCCGGTTTTCACTGGCAGGGGTTACCAGACTGATGTTGTGGACATTGTGCGCATCTGCGCTGCCCTGAATCTCGTCCTTTTCCTCAAAGGGAATGTCCGGCACGATGACACCGTCAATTCCGCACTCCTCGCAGAGCGAGAAAAAGCGGTCGGTTCCGAACCGGAAAATGGTGTTCAGGTACATCATCAGCAGCAGCGGAACATTGATCTTTTTCCGCAGCCGGCGCACCATCTCGAAAATGCCTGCCAGTGTGGTGCCGTTTCTCAGGGAGCGCTCGCTGGCGCACTGGATCACCGGACCCTCGGCAATGGGATCGGAAAACGGCACGCCCAGTTCGATCAGGTCTGCACCATTCTTTTCCATTTCCAGAACTGCCTGCTCTGTCACATCGTATCCGCCGTCACCGGAGGTAATAAAGGTGATCAGTGCCTTCCTGCCCTCAGCCCTGCACTGTTCCAGTCTTGCATCAATTTTATTCTTAGTCATCGATCTTCACTCCTCTGTATTCTGCAATCTGCTGCATATCCTTGTCGCCTCTGCCGGAAATGTTGATGATCATGATCTCATCCGGCTTCATCTCCGGTGCAATCTTCATGGCTGCTGCCACTGCGTGTGCAGACTCGATTGCCGGAATGATGCCCTCGGTTCTGGAGAGGTATTCCAGTGCCTGTACTGCCTCTTCATCGGTGATGGGCAGGTATTCTGCACGGCCGGTCTTATAGAGGTTGGCGTGCTCCGGACCAACGCCGGGGTAGTCTAGACCGGCAGAAATGGAGTAAACGGGAGCGATCTGTCCCTCTTCGTTCTGGAGGAAATAGGACTTCATGCCGTGGAAAATGCCCAGACTGCCCTTGGCAACGGTGGCAGCGTGCAGCTTGGTTTCGATGCCCTTTCCGGCAGCTTCTGCGCCCACCAGACGCACGCTCTTGTCCGGAATGAAATCGTAGAACATACCCATGGCATTGGAACCGCCGCCGACACAGGCAACCACACAATCCGGCAGTCTGCCTTCTTTTTCCATCAGCTGTTTCTTGGCTTCCTCGCCAATGACCTTCTGGAAGTCACGCACCATGGTCGGATACGGGTGCGGACCCATAACAGAACCGATGAGGTAGAAGGTGGTGTCGATGTTGGTCGCCCAGTCACGCATTGCCTCGTTGATGGCATCCTTCAGTGTTGCAGTGCCGTTGTCCACGCTGTTGACCTTTGCCCCCAGCAGTTCCATCCGGTATACGTTCAGCCGCTGACGGCGAACGTCCTCTTTTCCCATATAGATCTCGCATTCCATATCAAACATTGCACAGGCAGTTGCAGTTGCCACGCCGTGCTGTCCGGCACCGGTCTCGGCGATGATCCGCTTCTTGCCCATTTTCTTTGCCAGCAGGATCTGTCCCAGCACGTTGTTAATCTTATGCGCACCGGTGTGGTTCAGATCCTCCCGCTTCAGGTAAATCTTACAGCCGCCCAGGTCTTTGGTCATCCGGTCTGCATAATAGAGCATGGACGGTCTGCCGGCGTAATCCCGCAGCAGTGTCCGGTACTCCTCCAGGAACTCCGGATCGTTTCCGTATTTGTCATAAGCTTCTTCCAGCTCATGCACTGCATTCATGACGGTTTCCGGCACATACTGTCCGCCGAACTCTCCAAATCTTCCTACCTTACCCATGATTTCCACCTCGTATAATTTTCACAATTGTTTTCATTTTCTCTATGTCTTTCACACCGTTCGTTTCAATGCCGCTGGAAAAATCCACACCGTCCGGCTGCACCAGCGCAATTGCATCTGCCACATTTTCCGGTGTCAGCCCGCCAGCCAGAAAGAACAGCTGCGCAGGTCTTGCATCGGCGATCAGATGCCAGTCCGCAATAACACCAGTTCCGCCAGCCTGTCCGGGAACATGTCCCTCCAAAATCAGCCGGTCGGCGCCCAGCTGCTGTGCAGCGGCAATCTCTGCCGCACGCTGCACACGAACCGCTTTCCAAATCGGGAGTCCGGTACGCCATCGCACGCCCGAAACGACCTCTGCCGTCTCACTGCCGTGGAGCTGAATGACATCCAGCGGAACGTGCTTCAGCACTTCGGCGATCTGCTCCGGCGTTTCGTTGACGAACACGCCCACAGCGGCAATGCTGCTGCGCTTGGCGTTTACCAGCTGTTTCGCTGTTTCCGGGGAAACCGTCCGGCGAAATCCGGCGGATAAGATCATGCCAAGATAGTCAGGCTGCAATTCGTTGCAGAACTGCACGTCCTCCAGCCGCCGAATGCCGCAAAACTTGATTTTCATACGCCCTCCCGCAGCTGGTGCAAAGTCTGTGCCACATCGCCGCTGCGCATGAGCGTTTCGCCCACCAGCACGGCATCGGCACCCAGTGCACGAACCTGTTTCATATCCGCATTGTTCCGGATACCGCTCTCCGAAACGAACACGGCATCCTGCGGTGCGTAGGGCTTCAGCTTTGCCACGGTGTCCAGACTGACCTCAAAGGTCTTGAGATTCCGGTTATTGACGCCCAGAATCCGGGGCTGAATCCCCCGAATGCTCTCCAGCTCCTCACGGCTGTGCACCTCTACCAGAACTTCCAGTCCCAGGGAATACGCCAGCTGATACAGCGCTGCCAGCTTTTCCGGTTCCAGCACTGCTGCGATCAGGAGCAGTGCATCTGCACCGATTGCCGCTGCCTCATAAATCTGATAGGAGTCGAAGATGAAATCCTTTCGCAGGATCGGAATCTGCACTTCCTGCCGGATCGCTGCCAGATATTCTGACGACCCCTGAAAATAATGCTCTTCTGTCAGGCAGGAGATAGCGTTGGCACCTGCTGCCTCATATGCCTTTGCAATTTCCACCGGATGAAAATCCGGACAGATCAGCCCTTTGGAGGGGGATGCTTTTTTCACTTCGCAGATGCAGGAGAGGGTGCTCTTCCGCAGTGCCTTTGCCAGAGAGACCGGCGTTCTGCGGGCGAGTGCCTGTGCTGCACGCTGCTGCATCTCTGCGAAAGAAACCCGTTTCTGTTCCCGTGCCAGCTGTTCTTTTCTGGCGGCCATAATTTCATCCAGAATCATATGCGCCTCTCCTTAGTCCTGTCGATTGGTAAATGCCACAAACTCGTTCAGCTTTTCCAGCGCCTTTCCGCTGTCGATCTGCTCGGCTGCCAGTGCCACACCGTCCGCAATGCTCCCTGCCTTTCCGGTGATATACAGGGCACAGCCGGCGTTGAGCAGAACGATATTCCGCTTGGCATCCTGAATGGAGCCGTCCAGAATTCCACGGGTGATGAAGGCATTCTCATCGGCAGTACCGCCCACGATGTCCTCCTTGCTGCCCCGCGGCAGACCGAAGTCCTCCGGTGCGATCTCATATTCCTTGACCTTGCCGTCCCGCACCTCTGCCACAGAGGTGCTGTCGGAAACGGAGATCTCGTCCAGCCGGTCGTTGCCGTAGACGATCATGGCACGCTTGATGCCCAAACCGATGAGCACCTGTGCCATTACCGGCAGGAGTGCCTTTTCATACACGCCCAGTACAATATAATTGGTGGATGCCGGATTGGTCAGCGGACCGAGAATGTTGAATACAGTGCGCAGTCCCATTTCCTTTCGTGCCGGCCCAACGTATTTCATAGAGCCGTGATAGCTCTGCGCAAACAGGAACGAGAGCCCCACCGTTTCGATGGATGCCTTTGCCTCCTCCGGTGCGGTCTGAATCTTCACGCCCAGACTCTCCAGCACATCCGCTGCGCCGCTCTTGCTGGAAACGCTGCGGTTGCCGTGCTTTGCCACCGGCATGCCTGCCGCAGCAATAACAAACGATGAGGTGGTAGAGATATTAAAGGAATTCGCCAGATCGCCGCCGGTTCCCACGATGTCCACGCTCTCCTCACAGCCAGCCACATGCTTTGCCTTGGCACGCATGCCCTTGGCAAAACCGATGATCTCAGCGATGGTCTCGCCTTTCATGCGCAGCGCCGTCAGCAGCGAGCCGATCTGCGCATTGGTTGCACCGCCGCTCATGATGATATCCATGGCCTCCATGGCCTCCTGTTCTGTCAGGTCGTTTCCGTCTACCACCTTTGCCGCATACTTGCAGAGTGCCTTCTTCGGCGGCTCCACCTTGGAAGCCGGAACCGAAACGGAAACGCCGGGAATCAGATTGAGGAAATTGGCGAGCATCCGTTTGCCCTCATCGGTGAGGATGGATTCCGGATGGAACTGCACGCCGTAGGTGGGATGTTCCCGGTGTGCCAGCGCCATGATCTGGCTGTTCTCGTCACGTGCCGTCACTTTCAGGCAGGACGGGAAGTCACTCTCCTGTGCGATCAGGGAGTGATATCTGCCGCAGGATACCACAGAGGGCAGATTGGAAAAGAGCGGACAGTCGCTGTCCAGTGTGATCTTGCTTGCCTTGCCGTGCATCAGGTGTGCTGCACGGACGATCGTTCCGCCGAACGCCTCACAGATGGACTGGTGTCCCAGACACACGCCCAGCATGGGGAGCTTTCCGCTGAAGCGGCGAATCGCCTCTACCGTGATGCCGGCATCCTTGGGATAGCCCGGCCCCGGCGAGAAGATCAGCGCCTGCGGTGCCAGTGCTTCGATCTCCGGAATGGTGATCTCATCGTTCCGGACGACTTTGACATCTGCGTACAGTTCGCCGATGTACTGATACAGGTTATACGTGAAAGAATCGTAGTTATCAATGAGCAAGATCATTGTTCTGCCTCCTTAATGGCGTTGATCACTGCAAGTGCCTTGTTGACGGTTTCGTAATACTCATTTTCCGGCACAGAATCTGCTACGATGCCGGCTCCTGCCTGTACATATGCTTTGTCATTTGCGAAGAGGACGGTGCGGATGGCGATGCAGGTATTGATGTTTCCGTCAAATCCCAGATAGCCGACGGTACCGCCGTACAGTCCACGCTTCTTGTTCTCGAACTTGTCGATCAGCTCCATTGCCCGTACCTTGGGCGCACCGGAGAGGGTGCCCGCCGGAAGGATTGCCATAAGGGCATCCAGTGCGGTCTGGTCGCTGCGAAGTCTGCCCTCCACATCGGAGACCAGATGCATGACCTTGGAGGCACGCTCCGTCACCATATAGCGGGTGACCTCTACCGAGCCGAACTCACAGACCTTTCCCACGTCATTTCTGCCCAGATCCACCAGCATGGTGTGCTCTGCACGTTCCTTAGGATCGGCGAGCAGCGCCTTTTCATTGGCTGCGTCCTCCTGTGCGGTCTTTCCACGGGGCTTGGTGCCGGCAATGGGGCGGTTGTGTACAATTCCGTTGGTCACCTTTGCCAGCATCTCCGGCGAAGCGCCTGCCACATCGTACTCCGGTGTGTGGAAATAATAGAGGTACGGTGACGGATTGGTGGCACGCAGCCGGCGGTATACGGAGAAGCTGTCCGGCGGATTGCTGATCTCGAACCGCTGGGAGAGGACGATCTGGAAGATATCGCCGTTTCGGATGTACTCCTTTGCGTCCTGCACCATCTTGCTGTACTGCTCCTTGGTCAGGTTGGAGTGCACCATTGCCTCGCCCTTATGATGTGTTTCCTGGGGCTGGCAGTGGTAGTTCCGCACGATGTGTGCCAGCTCCTCTGCACGCCACTGTGCAGCAGCGTACTGTGCGCCAAGGTCGCCGTCGGTGTGCAGGTTCAGGATGACGATGCCGTTACTGGTCAGATGGTCGTAGGCGATCAGCTCCTCATACAGGAACAAGTGGCAGTCCGGCATGTGAATATCATCCTCCGGCACATTGGTCAGACGCTTTTCCACATAGCGAACGGTGTCATAGCCAAAGTAGCCGATCAGTCCGCCAGTAAAGTGCGGTGCGTCCGGATATGACGGCGCACGGTATTCTGCCAGCATCTTCTTCAGGAATGCGATGGGCTCTTCCACCTGTTCGGTCTGCACCGCATCGCCGGAGCGAATCTCCGCCGTGTTTCCCATCATGCGGATTTCCTTTTCCGGCGAAAATCCGATGAATGAATACCGATCCCACTGTACGCCGTTGCTCACGCTCTCCAAAATAAAGGAATTTTTACTGTTCTTTGCAAATGCAGTGTAAATATTCAGCGGTGTCTGGTTATCTGCCGAAAACTCGTAGAACACCGGAATGGTATTGTACTGTTTTGCAAATTGTTTCACTTCTTCTAAGGAAGGTTTCAGCATATGACTCGCTCCTTTTGCATAAAATAAAAAAAGCCTGACGTCCCCATACTATGGGACGTCAGACTGATACATCTACGTGTTGCCACCCAACTTCAGAGATAACTATTCTATCTCCCTCTCACAGATACGCCGGTCATGCCGGATATATCCTCTCCCGATAACGCAGGAGCTGCGGCAATGACTACTGGGATGCTGCCATCCGTTTGCCACGCTTCTCACAAACCCATTCACCACACCTCGTACACATCGGGATCACACCATCCCCGACTCTCTGTGCTGCCGTCTTGCAGGTTACTTACTTTTGCTCATGGAATTTCACTAAGTTTAGTATACGCAAAACTTCCGGCACTGTCAAGCGCTTTCGAGGAACTTCTCAGAATTTCGGCGATTTGCACATGGAATGGCATCACGTTTTTGTCAATTCGTACAAATTCCATCGTTTTTTCAAGGAACAGGAGGTACATATGCTGCATTTTCACCAGTTCACCTGTCTGCTGTTTGCCGGCATTTTTGGCACTGCTCTCTGCTGCCAGATTCCTCAGTGGGAGCGAATCTCCCAGCACGCTGTCCCGCCGCAGTCCGCATTATCCGCCGCAGCCATCGCCGGACAGACCGCCACGGCGGCTGTTACGGCACAGTCTCAGTCCGTAACAAGCGCCGTTTCCGCAACTGCTGCACCGGCCGTGGAAACGACCGCTCTGGCGCAGACAACGGCGCTCACCACTACTGCCCCCATTCCGCACACAGAGCTCGTCTGCACCGCAGAAATGGTACAAGCCGCAGCGTGTGAAAGTTCCGCCGAGATTCCGTCAGAACCGACGGTCACAGAAACCGTTCCGGCGGTAACAGAGCCTGCCGCCGCAGCGCTGGAATTGCAGCCCATCGAGGCACAGACACTGCTGGGAGCACAGGAAACGTGGTTCAAGGCGTACATGGACTATCGTACTATCACCGACACTGCCTCCCGGCAGTACCAGCTCCAGCAGTCCGCATGGACGGATGACCAGGGGCTGCGCCGTCTGGGCGAGGACTATCTGGTCGCCATGGGGACAGGCTGGCTAAACGAGGGCTGCGGAGAACGGTTTCAGGTGACGCTGGACAGCGGTGCGCAGTTTACCGTCACCGTTGGCGATGTCAAGGCGGACTGCCACACTGACAGCACACGCCGGTACCGTGCCTGCGGAAGCGGTGCCAATGTGCTGGAATTTATTGTGGACACGCCCATGCTGTCTGCGGAGGCACAGCAGGCGGGAACGGTTTCCGTCTACGCCGAACTGGCGGGAAACATCGCCGAAATTGCCCGCATTCCGGAAAGCAACTGACTGCATCTTGTCAGACAGTGCCGGCCGTGCTATAATAGGAGCAGAAAGGAAGTGCGAAAGCCATGAAAAAGCGCCGGAAAATCCAGCTGTTTCTACTGGATCTGCTCTACCCCAACCAGTGTCCCTGCTGCCATCGGAAAATTCCTTGGAACCGTTATCTGTGTGACATGTGCCAGACGCTGTTCCAGCTTCCGCCGGACACGTTTTGTCCCGGCTGCGGAAAACCGGTGGAGAGCTGTTTCTGCGAGAGAGGGCTTGCCTATGACCACGCCATTGCTGCTGCACTGTATCAGGAGCCGGCACGCAGCGGAATCCTCTCCCTCAAGCGTGCCGAGAGCAAAAACTTTGCCTACGCCTGTGGGGAGGCGCTGGGCAGAATGATCATCGCTGATCCGGAGCTGCTCGCCTATGATCTGATCGTTCCGGTTCCCATGGCAAAGCGCAAAAAGAAAAAGCGGTTCTTCAATCCGGCGGAGGAGATCGCACGGGAAATGTCCTCCGCCACCGGCATTCCCCTGCGTGCCGATCTGCTGGAGGACACGGGAACCGGCGCAGCACAGCACACCCTCTCCGCCAAAGAACGTGCTGCCAACACCGGACACTTCCAGATCCCGCAAACCGCTGACCTGACCGGATACCGCATCCTGCTGTGCGACGATGTCCTCACCACAGGGAGCACCATGAACCGCTGCGCAGAACTGCTGAAAAGCCGTGGTGCTGCGGTCGTCACGGCAGCAGCTGCCACCACAACACCGGCGCAGGAGGACAGCTGATGCCGGATGCATTTCAAAAGCACTCGGAATTTTTGACACTTCATGCAAAAAGAAAAAAAGTTCTGATTTTCCTCTTGTTTGATTTTCACATTTTTTTGCTGGATGATACCACAAATATTGACAAGGTAAAAAAATTCCGGTATAATGATAATATTATGGAATGAAAAGCAGCATACTTCTATACACACCACCACGCTCCAGATGTGCGCTATGTTTGGAGCGCAGCGGTGCGTGAACCTATGTGCAGCATTCCAAGCCATCCCGTACACAAACATCAGGATGTTCCGAGCGTATGCATGCCCTCGGAACATCCTGTGAGAGCCGCTTGTGTACCCAACAAAAAAAGAGGAGAGAATCTGTTTCATGCATCTAAAACTATTTGAAGTGGCAGGGACGCATCTGTTTAGCATGTCATCCATTGTCATTGTCCTGTTCTTTGTCTTCGCCATTATCGTGGTGGGATACCTGCTGGGCAAAATCACCATCAAGGGCGTTTCTCTGGGAACCGCCGCAATTTTCCTGGTTGCTCTGTTTGTCGGCCATTTCAAGGGCGTGGCATTCGGCGACAACGGCATTGCCGCATGGGTGGCAGACACCGAGGCAGTGGATGCCGTCAACTTCTACTTTAAGTTAATCCAGAGCTTTGGTCTGATCCTGTTTGTCACATCCGTCGGACTGATCGCCGGTCCCACGTTCTTCAAGAACCTGAAGAAGAACGCAAAGTCCTATGTGCTTCTGGGCGCTGTCATCATCCTCTCCGGCGCAGCTGTCTGCGCAGCTGTGACGCTGCTGGTTCCGGAAATGAACTCAGCAATGAGCGTTGGCCTGCTGTCCGGTGCGCTGACCAGTACGCCGGCATTTGCCGCTGCACAGGAGGCCATCGGCGAGAGCAGTCCGGTCTTTAAGGAGATCGCAGTCGGCCACGCTGTTGCCTACCCGTTCGGCGTTATCGGCGTAGTTCTGTTCGTTCAGATCGTGCCGAAGGTTCTAAAGGCAAACATGGCAGAAGAGCGTGCAAAGCTGACTTCTGTAGACACTGGCGAAGGAAGTCCGCTGAAGCAGAAAAAGCTGTTTGAAATGGACAAATTCGGTCTGGGTGCATTTGCCCTGACCGTTCTGACTGGTGCCATTCTGGGCTGCATCAACATTCCGCTGGGCGCAGGCTCCTTCAATCTGGGCACTACCGGCGGTCCGCTGATCATGGGTCTGATTTTCGGCCACTTCGGCAGAATCGGCAAGCTGAGCCTGAAGGTCAACAAGCACCTGCTGGAAGTCTTTCAGGAGTGGGGACTGGTTCTGTTCCTCATCGGTGCCGGCGTTGACGGCGGTGCTGGTTTCGTAGAAACGCTGCAAAAGTACGGCCCGCTGCTGTTCCTGTGGGGCGCACTGATGACCACCATTCCGCTGTTCATCGGCTTCTTCCTGGCAAAGAAGGTGCTGAAGCTGAGCCTGTTCAACAACCTCGGTTCCATCACCGGCGGTATGACCAGCACACCGGCGCTGGGTGCGCTGATCAACACCAGCGGTACCCCAAATGTTGCAAGTGCTTACGCTGCAACTTATCCGATTGCACTGGTTCTGGTGGTTCTGGCATCCCAGTTCCTGACATACCTCTAAGAAATCGTTAGACCGCATTATGAGACAAAAACCCCGTCTGCACCAAGGCTCCAGTGCAGACGGGGTTTTATTTTTCAGCAGATACCGCAGACGCTCAAAGTCCTGCTTCCCACTCCCAATTGTACAGTTCCAGCGCCGTCAGATCATACGGCGTCAGCTGGTATACACAGTGGTTGATCCAGTTGGAAAACAGCAGATTTGCGCTGCATCCCCAGCTGAAATGCGGTTCCTTTGCAGGGTCGTCATCGGGGAAATAACCGTAGGGCACGGCGATCTCTGCACCCTTTTCCCGATCTCGGAAATACTCCTCTTTCAGGGTATCCCGATCATACTCCGAGTGTCCCGTGATAAAATACTGTCTGCCGTTTTTGTTGGCAACAATGTGCACACCGGACAGCTCCGATTCCGTTAGGATCCGCAGGTGCGGCACTTTCTCAATGTCCTCCCGATGCACTTCGGCATGACGGGAATGAGGGGCATGGAACACATCGTTGAAGCCACGGAGCAGCTGGCAGTGCGGTGCCAGCACTTTCTGCGGAAAGACACCGAACATCTTCTGAGGCAGGTCGTATTTCGGCACATCGAAATGGTAGTACAGCCCTGCCAGCGCTGCCCAGCAGATGTGCATGGTGGAAAAGACATGGTGCTTCGTCCACTCCATAATCTCGCAGATCTCGTTCCAGTAGTCCACATCCTCAAATTTCAGATGTTCTACCGGCGCACCGGTGATGATGCAGCCATCATAATACTGATCCTGAATCTCCGAGAACGTGCGGTAAAATGTGGACAGATGATTTTGCGAGGTGTTCTTGCTGATATGGCTGGACACGTGCAGAAATTCCACGTTCACCTGAAGCGGCGTATTGCTGAGTAGCCGTAGGAACTGACATTCCGTCACAATTTTTTTCGGCATGAGATTGAGCACAAGAACGCGCAGAGGACGGATATCCTGATGTACTGCACGATCTGCGTCCATCACAAAAATATTTTCCTCCGCCAGCGTCTGAAACGCCGGCAGCTGGGGAGAAATACAAATTGGCATCGCTTGTCCTCCTTTCTAAAAAAACAGCGGTTACCGCCGATTTCTGGGTTTGTTGGGGTTCCCCGATTTGGATCTTGCGCCGGCAGTTCTGGGTCTGGACTTCGCCGGCTTAGGTTTTGCACCGTCTGCCTCACCCTTTCCGATGGCGTTGCGCAGAGCACGCAGTTCGTCCGGTGTCAGGTCACGGTATGTACCCGGCTTCAGCATACCGAGTTTTACCGGCCCGACGCTGATGCGGCGCAGACGTGCCACTTCCAGCCCGACTGCCTCGCACATCCGGCGAATCTGACGGTTTCTGCCCTCCTGAATGGTCATGAGCAGTACCACACGCCCCGGCTCCTTGGTCTTTACCACCACCGTTGCCGGCATGGTCATCTTTCCGTCCAGCTCCATGCCCTGAGAGAGGGTGACCAGCTGTTCTTCGGTGACATCCGGCCGTACTGTCACACGGTAGGTCTTACTAATATGCCGGCTGGGGTGCATGATGCCGTTGGCGAATGTGCCGTCGTTAGTGAGCAGCAGCAGGCCCTCGGAATCCTTGTCCAGACGGCCAATGGGGTAGACACGCTCCTCCACATCCTCCAGCAGATCCATGACACAGCGGCGATCCAGTTCGTCCGAGGTCGTCGTCACATAGCCTCTGGGCTTGTGCAGCATGAGATAGCGGTAGGTTTTCTTTCGTGGCAGGTAGACACGCTCGCCGTTGACCGTGATCAGATCGGCAACTGTCGCCTTGTCCCCCAGCTTGACCGGATGGCCGTTTACTTTGATTTTTCCGCCGGAGATCAGCTCCTCCGCCTTACGGCGGGAACAGTATCCTGCATCTGCCAGCAATTTCTGGATTCTGATTTTTTCCACATTAAACTCCTATTTCTGAAAAAATGATTGTATTCGTTTCCAAATCCGCACGGGAAATGCATGGTGCGCCGTCCGTTTTTCCACGGGCTGCCGGTACGCCACGGTTTCCGCTGCGCAGAGCTTCCCGTGGGCGACTTCCCGCCCGTTCAGCATGGCACGCCATGTTCCCGCACTCTGCCCGGCAGACACCGGCGCATAGAGGAACGGCGCTGTTTCCAGCTGGTATTCCAGCTGCGGCATGCTGCCGTCTGCCGTGCCCACGGTGAGCTTCTCCTCCGATTGCAGCGCCACTTCCTGTGCTGTACCGCCGGCGACCGGCATGCGCCAGTCCTCCGGCAGAGACACCTCCGCCGGTGTCACCTGCGAAAAGCCCCAGTCATACAGGGACAGGTGATCCTGCCAGTCGTTGGGGTCTGCCAGTGTGACGCAAATCAAGGTCACGCCGTTTCGCTCCGCTGCCGATACCAGACAGCGTCCGGCCTCGTCGGTAAAGCCTGTCTTTACGCCGATGACGCTCTCATCCATGGTCAGCAGCTTATTGCTGTTTTTCAGCCAGCGCTGGTATGGCGGATTGCCAAAGCAGACCTGCGCCGAAGACTGGGCGCAGATCTCCCGAAAGTTCTCGTTTTGCAGTGCTGATGCAGCAAGCACCGCCATATCACAGGCGGTGGAATAGTGGTCATCGTCGTGCAGTCCGGAGGGTGTCACAAAATGCGTCTGCGTCAGACCCAGCGCAGCAGCACGCTCGTTCATCTGCGCCACAAAAGCGGGGATGCTTCCGGCAACCCGCACAGCAGCTGCACCGGCGGCATCGTTGCCGGAGGGCAGCAGCATGCCATAACACAGGGCACGCTTGGTGACTGTGTCCCCCTCCACCAATCCCATGGAGGAGCCCTCCACCTGAATCGCCTGCGAATCAACGGTGAACTCTGTGTCCAGATCGCCGCTCTCCAGACAGAGCAGCGCCGACATGATTTTCGTCGTGCTCGCCATGGGACGTGGCTCCCGTGCGTTCTTCTCGTAGAGCACCTCGCCGGTCACGGCTTCCATCAGCACGCTGGAAACCGCCGATACCTCCGGCTGCTCCGCCGCACTGCAGGACAGAAAAGCGCCTGCCAGACTTCCTATGGCAATCACCGCTGCCAGTCCTGCTGCAACCCATTGGATGATTCGTTTCTGCATCGTCCTCGCTCCGTTCCCAAAAAGTTTTGGATCACACCGCACAAAGCCTTCAGACGGACTCTGTGCGACGCTGCCTTTGGTAAGAGCATATGCACGATGTCACAGGATCAGAACCGAGTCTTAGTCCTTCTTTTCCTCTGCTGCCGCAGTTTCCGCTGCGGTTTCTGCCGGCTTCTTCGAGCCACGTTTAAAAAT
>NZ_FR898046.1:54352-64200 GCF_000437175.1 Ruminococcus sp. CAG:330
CCACGTTTAAAAATCCCGCCGATCTGTTCCACAACACCCGGCACCGAGCGAATGGCGCTTCCCAGAAGGTCATCGCTCTCGTCCATCTGAAGCAGACGCACGCTGTCCTCCTGCACCACCAGAAACGCCACCGGCTGAATGGAAACACCGGCACCGGCACCGCCGCCGAACAGATCCTTCGGTGTGCTCTTCGCCGGCAGGTCAGAACCGCCGGATGCAAAGCCATAAGAAACCTTGGAAACCGGAATAATGGTCACGGTATCGGATACGACAATGGGATCGCCAATGATGGTCTGAACGTCCACCATGTCCCGTATTTTCTCCATGGTCACACCCATGAGATCCTGAATCTGATGTTTTTCCTGCATGACAGTTTCCCTCCGTTTATTGTTTTTTGGCGTCCTTGGAAACGCCCTGTTCTTCTTTTGACCGTGCGCCTGCGCCAAAGGAAAGCGCCAGACTCAGCAGCGCAGCCAACGCTGCCAGCGGACAAACCAGCAGCCGTCCGCGCACCACCCAATCCGTCCTTTCCCTGCCGAATGCGCTCTGCACCACGATTTGTTTTTCGTGCACCCGCAGGCAGCTTTTCAGCAGCCCCAGCGCCTGAAACACCAGCATGTTGGTCACGCCGTAGGCAATGGCGCACGCCTTGGCATCAAACCGCCCCACACGTGCCCCGATGACCAGCCCCCGAATGGACATGCCCTTCCAGAGCCAGCGCAGCGATTTCGGCAGATCAGAGAGCTTTCCGTGAAACTGTTTCCACATCCGCCGCAGCTTTTTCCCACGTGATGCGCTGTCGCCCGCCGGTTTCTTTTGCTTTGGCGCACCGGATTTCTTTTTACGCTGCGCTTTTTTTCGGTCGCTCCGCAGCAGTGGAATGCAAAACCAGGACAGCTTCCACTGGAAAATGTCCCGTGTTTCGTCGTACTCCACACGCAGCACAAAGGGCATCAGCAGCAGGCACAGCAACAGCAGTATGATTCCCAGCGCAATCAGCCACCCCGTCATGCAGCACAACCTCCTATTGCGACGCTGGAAGTGCGTCCTCTTCCAGAAGTTCCTCCGGTGATTCCTGCTGTATGATATTAGGCAGCGGCGGCAGTTCCTCCAATGAGGAAAGCCCGAAGCACCGCAGAAAATGCGGTGTCGTCGCATATGCGATGGGATGCCCCGGAACTGCCAGTCTGCCTGCCTCTGTCAGCAGCTCCTTTTCCACCAGCGTGTTCACCACAGAACTGCTGTCCACGCCACGCACATGCTCCACAAAGCTCTTGCTCACCGGCTGGTTATAGGCGACAATGGTCAGCACCTCCATGGCTGCCGGCGAAAGCGGTACGGACTTCTTGGTTTCTGCCGCTCGTGCGATCACGCCGGCGTATTCCTGCCGTGTGCAGAGCTGGTAGGCATTCTCCAGCTGCTGCACATGAAGTGCACTCTTTCGCCGCCGGTACTGCTGTTCCAGTGTTTCCAGTGCCTGACAGATCTCCGGCTTTCCCACATGACAAGCCTCTTGCAGCCTTGCCAGAGAAACCGGTTCTCCGCAGGCAAACAAAACCGCTTCTACCGCACCGACCAGTGCGGAACTGGTGTTTCCTTCCATTATCATTTCCTGCATTTCTTGAATTATTCCGCCGTTTCCATACGGCGTGATTTTTTCCTGCCGTCCGTCCGCCGGTAAAGATAGGTGCTGTCCTCGCTGATGCCGATCCTGCCGTGTTTGGTCAGTTCCAGCACCGCCAGAAACAGCGCCACCCGTGCGGAACGCTCCCGCACATCGGCATACAGTGCGCCAAGATAGACGTGCTCATTGTGATAGACCTTCCGCATGACATAGACCACCTTGGACATCACAGAAACCACAGGCTGGCTCACCACAGACTGTAAGCGTTCCCGTGCGGTATCCGGCGGGGAAAACCGCTTCTGCCCCATCTGATCCCACGCCTCCCGCAGCACAGCGACATCGTGGTGCAGAGCATACGCCGGAGAGACCGAGACCGGCATGGGCCGGCGCACGAAAATCTGGTTGCCGATAAACCGTCCCGCCAGTGCCTGCGCCGCCTGTTTGCACAGAGCGTACTCGATCAGTGCCCCCTGCAGCGCCTGTTTTTCCCGACGCGCTTCCTCCGGCCGCGGCAAAAGGGCTGCCGTCTTAATATAGATGAGCCGTGCCGCCATCTCCAGAAATTCGCCGGCAAGCTCCAGATCCTGTTCCCGGCACTGGTCGAGATACGCCAGATACTGCTCCAGCAAGCGGGAGATCTCAATGTCATAGATATTCAGCTTGTGCTTGGAGATCAGACTGAGCAGCAAGTCCAAAGGCCCCTCAAAGACCTCCAGCTGAAACGAAATTTTCTCCATGGATCACATCAGCATCTGAACCAGCGTGCCAATCCAGTTGGTCGCCCAGAGAAAGAACTGCACGATCCAGCTGCACAGGTAGTTCAGCGGTGTGCTCAGTGCGCCGATCAGAATCAGAACCCAGAGCACAATAGAAAGCACCTGCTGGTGCTGCTGCATCCAGTAGGACTGCCGGTAGGGCAGCAGCATCATGAGCACCTTGGAACCGTCTAGCGGCGGAATCGGAATCAGGTTGAACACTGCCAGACTGATGTTGACCGTGACAAATCCAGACAGGAAGTAGTGGATGGCAAGCAGGACGGCGCTGCCGGCGTTCGCCGCATAAAACGGGAACTCCACCTGCAGCAGAATCACACCCAGCAGTGCTGCCAGCAGGTTGGAAAACGGGCCGGCAAGGGATGTCCAGATGATGCCCTTTCGGGGATTGTTCATCCGTGCCGGATTGATGGGAACCGGCTTTGCCCAGCCGAAGCCGGTGAACAGCAGGAGCACAGAACCAAGCGGATCCAGATGCATCAGCGGATTCAGGGTCAGCCGACCGTTTGCCTCAGCTGTGTCATCGCCGAACCGGCGAGCCATCCAGCCGTGCGCAAACTCGTGCAGCGGCAGGATCAGCAGGATGATCACCACCCGCGCCAAAAGCATATACCGATTCAAATGAAATAATGAGCTGAAAATACCCATGTGCAGACTCCCTTCGCAGCGCCTGTTTTTCAGGCGGCAGTTTCCGTTTTTTGAAAAACACACCCGTCCAAAAACAAAAGGCGGATGTTGTACACGATACTCTTTTCTATTATACATGATTCTCTGCCGAATTTCAAGTCTATTTTCCCCGATTGGCAAAAAATCCGCAGAGTGCCCGTGTCGCAGGAACAAAAAATCCGATTTTTCCGGCTGTGGCAGCGGTCTGCACCGAATTCGGAATCTTGTTTTTTCAATCTTTTTCGTCTGATTTTTCGAAAAATCAGCATCTACGCATTGATTTCAAAAGAAAACCGGTGCAATAAAAAAATATTGAAAAGATTCCAACAAAACGCTTGCTTTTTTTTTGAAAATCTGATAAAATAGATATGTTAGTTTTCAAGCCATTCTATCGAGTGGTTTGACATGCAAACATGTTCGTAAGGAGGTGCAGATAGAATGGCTAAATGTGAATTTTGCGGAAAGGGTGTTACTTTCGGAATCAAGGTTTCCCACTCCCACAGACGCTCGAACAGAACATGGAAGCCGAACGTAAAGCGTGTGAAAGCGATTGTAAAAGGAGCTCCCTGTCATGTATACGTTTGCTCCAGATGCCTGCGCTCCGGCAAAGTAGAACGCGCGTAAGGCTCGCTTCTTCCCCAAATTGAAGATGAAAAATCGCCAGAGGTTTGCAAAGTTTGCAGCTTCTGGTTTTTCATTTTTCCCGAAAAACTCCGCTTTTTCGGCAACTTGTGAAAGCAATTTCCGACACCTTCGTATTTTTTGTGGAAATTCCCTTGCTTTTTTGCAAAAGGTATGCTATACTTAGAGTATCCCTGTAAATACCTGCGCGGCAAGTCCAACGCTCGCAGCCACATTTCGGGCGATAATCTTTGGATGAGGTGAACCAAATTGGCACAATTGCAGAAACCCAAAATCAAAAACCCTGAGCTGGTTGCCGCAATGGCAGATTTTAAACAAAATCAGAACAAGCAAACCGAGGCTGCAATGCTGGAGGCACTGAAAAACGCTTCCTTCATCGCACCGATCTCTCTTCGCACCAATCTGGACGAAGTGACTCCCGACGAAAACGGAAATCGTCAGGTGGAAGCCTCCCTGCTCGCCGTTTCCAACAAGGCCGGCACCAAGCTGTTTCCGGCATTCACGGACTGGCTGGAATTCCTGAAGTGGAAGGACGATGCGGATGCCGAGACTACCGTTATCACATTTGAGCAGTACAGCGACCTGCTGCTGCGAAAGAACAACGGCATCAAGGGCATCGTGATCAATCCGGCTGAAGCCAACATCGTGGTACAGCGGGAGAAGATGGCTGAGATGAAGGGCGTGGAGATTCCGGCAGAAAATCATCCGGAACACGTCATCACCGCTCTGTTCGGCGCCGAAAAGATCACGAACTCGGATCTGATCATCGCAGCTGCCCACGTTCGTGAGGAAAAGTCGCAGGAGGCACAGGCCGCCCTGTTCAACGCCATTCGCAAGGCCCGCTTCATTGCACCGGCAATGATGCAGGAGATCCCCAACGAAATCAAGCCCGGCGATCAGGTGACTGCGAAGGCAGAATTCATTATGCTGAACCGTGACGACCAGAAATGGCTCCCGCTGTTCACCAGTCTGCCGGAGCTGCAGAAGTGGAGCACAGGTCCGTCCTGTCAGGCAGTTCCCATGACGCTCGCCAACTACAGCGCAATGATGTCTGACCCGAACAACAGCGCTGTGGGCATCGTCATCGACCCTTTCACACTGGGCATCACCTTCAACAAGGATCAGGTGCTCAGCCTCCAGCCCCGTCTGGTGCTTCAGGATCTGAAAAATATCCCCATGGACATGCTGAACGAGCTGAAAGAAAAGTTCGCAGAGATTCCCAGCATCAAGGCCGCTTATCTGGCAGGCATCAACGTCAACGGCAAGGACGGTCATCTGATCATTCTGGATCTGACCGTTACCGCACAGGAAGATGTCAAGCCCATCGCTGACGCTACCGCAACCATCGCCGGCAAATATGCGCCGTGCACCATCGCACCGCTGCAGTCGCCCATGGGCAAGAAGGCAAGCGAAGGCAAGGCTCCGTTCTATACCGCTGAAGCGTAAGCCGCAAGAAATTCCAAAAAAATGAGAACCGCCCTCCGGAACACCGGAGAGCGGTTTTTTATGTGATCCTCTCATTTTTATGATGCTGCGTTCTCCTCGCCGGAAACTGCCGCATCCCGCAGTGCTTCGAACGACGGCTTCAGCTTATGGTAGATCTCTTTCACCTGCTGCCCATCGTGGTAATAACGTGCCAGGAGATTATTCAGCGTCAAGAGGTTGTCCGCAGCCATCAGAATCGCACACACCCGATGAATCAGCTTCTCGTCCTCCGTGTCCAGAATCTCTGCCACATGCTTTTTCAGCTTCTTCGGAAACGTCAGCGCCGTGTTCTTTTTGACAGCAGTCTTCCGTTCTTTCGGTGCCTCCGCTGTTTCCTCCTCTGCTGCCTCCAGAATCTGGCTGGGCTGCAGGGATGCCACGCCGTTCAGCGCATTCTCAATGGTAGAGCAGATCTCCAGCGTGGAATTGCTGTTCTGCAAATACTGGACAAAGAACGTCAAATCCAGGTCAAAATCTGTGTCCTTGCTGATGATGTACAGCGGAACCTGCGGCCGTCTGCCGATCAGATAGCCAATGTACATAGAAAGCTGCAAATCCAGTGCGTTTTTCACGGTGTTCTTCCGTGTGGAAAGCGCTGTCACCTCCATCAGGCGCACCGATGCCTGACAGGTAATTAGCCGGCGGTGCAGTTCGAAAGTCAGTCCGCAGCGGTTTTGCGTGTAGAAGATCACCACTTCGTCCGACTTTGTGAGAGATTTCAATCCGTCCAGGCCCTCGATATACACGTTCTCATAATCCACCAGATAAATCGCCATTTTCGTCCTCCTATAAAAAGAGCCCACTCCGCATCTTGCTGCATACGCCCAGATGCGGGATAGGCTCCGACACATGTTGAATTTTTCCTATAAAAAAAGAGAACGCCGATGCGTTCTCAATCCGTTTGGAGGCGCCATCCAGATTTGAACTGGAGAATCAGGGTGTTGCAGACCCTTGCCTTACCACTTGGCTATAGCGCCATTTGGAGCGGATTACGAGGCTCGAACTCGCTACCTCCACCTTGGCAAGGTGGCGCTCTACCAGATGAGCTAAATCCGCATAAGTGTACTTTTTGCAAAGTACACTGGCGATCTGGATGGGATTCGAACCCACGACCTCTGCCGTGACAGGGCAGCGTTCTAACCAACTGAACTACCAGACCATGTGGTGGAAACTATAGGGCTCGAACCTATGACCCTCTGCTTGTAAGGCAGATGCTCTCCCAGCTGAGCTAAGCTTCCATCATTTTTCGTCGTCGTTTTTTCCGTGGCGACAAGTAATATTATACACCATCTCCGGCGATTTGTCAAGACTTTTTTCAAAAAAAATTTTGTTATCAAAAATCGGAAAATTCACGTAATTGCGTCGCTTTTTCAGTTTCAATTTATTGTTTACGAAAAGTTAACATTTTAATTTACTGAAAAAGAGCCGCCCGCAGCCTGCGGACGACCCTCGTTTTTGATTGGGGATGTATTGCTTACTTGCCAGTACCGGTTACGTTGAAGGTAACCTCGACGGAAGTCCAGCCGCTGTTGAAAGCGTCCTTATCCACGATCTGTGCGGAATAAGCGGAAGCATCGGTAACTGCGCCGTTTGCATCGTGTGCATCTTCCGGCAGCTTGTTTACCCACTTGTTATAGATGTTTGCACGCATCTCTACGCCGTCATCCGAAGAGGTGTAGTTCTTCTTGGTCATGGGAACTTCTTCCCCGTTCATCTTGATGCTGGTGATCTCGATTGCCATGTTCGGATACAGTGTGGTACCGTCCTTGACCATGACAGCCATGAAGGACATGCCAGACGGTGTGTAATCGCCGTTTGCATCACCGGTAACATCATACATCAGACCAGCGGTTGCGCCGTTTACGCTAACGGTATATTCGCCGTCGCCAGTGATCGGAACAACACCTGCATCATAGGTCAGCAGGTCTTCATCTGTGCCCCAGTACTGTACGTACCACTCACCGTCAACCATTGCCAGATATGCATCGCCGGACTCAGCGGCAACCGGCTCTTCGAAGCTGCCGGTCTGTACCTGTTCGCCTGCAACAGAGCTTTCGTCAGCAGCGCTGGTTTCTTCCTCGCTGGACTCCTCTGCGGTGGTTTCAGCTGCGCTTGACTCTTCCTTGCTGGAATCCTCCTTATCTCCGCATGCTGTGAATGCAGTGCACATCATAGCAGAAGCCAAAAGGAAAGCCAGAAGCTTTTTTGTCTTCATCATAATTTTTTCCTCATTTTCTATTTTCATTTCGATAGAATCGAACCATGCAAATACACAATCTTATGATACATGATTTTAAAACCGGATACAATACACGTTTTAAACAAATCTAAACCAAATAAAATTGCTAACTTCATGCATTTTCACAGCATTCACAGATATTTTCTCTGAAATTCAACAAATTTCTCCGCTTTTTTTCAATTTTTCGATCTTTCCGACGCAATCTTCCCCGGTGGGATTTGCACAAAACCGCACCTGCCGGTTCCGTCCTGCTGCCGGGAGAATCAGCCCAGCTCTTCCTCCAGGGCAATCATTTTTTCCATGGTTTCATCCATGCTCACCCGCAGCTCTTCCATCCGTGCGCACTTCTCCTGCATCATCTGGTAGTCGCTGCAAACCGCCTCGTCCGAGATTTCCGCCGTCAGCTGATCCAGTTCCTCCTGCATTACATCCAGACTCTGTTCCAGACTGCGCAGGTCGGCACGCAGCTTTGCCTGCTGGGAACGCTGCTTCTTGGAGCGATACGCCGGCTTCTCACCCTTGGGTTGTTTTTCCGCAGCCTGTGCAGCCGATTCCTCCGCCGCCTGTTCCTGCTTCTGCTGCGCCTCCAGCCACGCTGAAAAACCGCCGGTGTAAGCGGCAGCGCCGTCCGCCGTCAGGGAGAGGATATGATCTGCCACGTGATCCAGCAGATACCGGTCATGAGACACAAACAGAATCGTTCCGGGGAACTCCGCCATTGCCTCCTCAATAACCTCTTTCATAGCGATGTCCAAGTGGTTGGTGGGCTCGTCCAGAATCAGGACATTGCCGTGTTCCAGCATCATCACCGCAAAGCAAACCTTTGCACGCTCGCCGCCGCTCAGAACTCCAATAGGTTTGAACACGTTCTCCCCTGTGAGACGCACCTGTCCCAGCAAGCTCCGCACTTCCAGATCTGTCCAGGACGGCACACGGTCGTGAATCTCCTGCATCACCGTCTTTGCCGGATGCAGGTTGGTGCTCTCCTGTTCGAAGTAAGACAGCTTCACATTGCTGGTCCAGCGAATCTTCCCCTGATGGGGCAGCATGCCCTGCAAGATGCGCAGCAGCGTGGATTTTCCGATGCCGTTGTCCCCCACGATGCCCCACTTTTCCCCACGGCGCACCTCAAAGGACAGGGAGGGCAGCAGCGTCTTGCGCTCCGCACCGCTTTCCACAGAGATGTCAATATCCTGCACCTTCAGCAGTTCCACTGGCGGGTCGATTTCATAGGTAAACCGCACTTTCGCCTGTTTCTGCGCACGCAGCGGTTTGGGAATGCGCTCCATCTTCTCCAGCTGCTTCACACGGCTCTGGGCGCTCTTCGCCGTAGAGGCACGTGTCAGGTTTCGTGCCACGTAGTCCTCCAGCTTAGCGATCTCTTTCTGCTGCATCTCGTATTCTTTCCACTGGCGTGCCACAGCCGCCTCTTTGAGCTGGGTAAACGTTGTGTAATTTCCCTTGTACTGCGTCAGTGTTCCCTGCTCGATCTCGCAAATGCTGGTGCAGAGGCGGTCTAAGAAATAGCGGTCGTGGGAGACCAGCAGCAGTGCACCCTTATAGTCTTTCAGGTAATCCTCCAGCCACATCACCGTCTTGAAGTCCAGGTGGTTGGTAGGCTCGTCCAGAATCAGCAGGTTCGGTTCTTCCAGCAGCAGCCGTGCGATGGCAAGCCGTGTTTTCTCACCGCCGCTGAAGCCGGAGATGATGCGGGAGTCGTTTTCCCGTCCGAATCCCATACCGTTCAGTACCGTGCGAATCTTCACGTCGATCTGGTAGCCGTCGTTCGCCTCGAACCACGTTTGCAGTCGGTGGTATTCCTCGGAGACCGAGAGGTCGCCGGACTGCATCTGTTCCTCCAGGGCGTGCATTTTTTCCTGCGTATCCAGGAGCGGCTGGAACACGCTTCGCATTTCCTCCCAGACGGTACTCTCCCGATTCAACCCGCCCATCTGCTCCAGATAGCCGATGCTGGTCTTCCCGGAATAGGCGACATCGCCATCCCCTTCCACCAGATGATCCGGCAGTTCATGCTCCGTGATGATGCGCAGCAGCGTGGATTTTCCGCAGCCGTTCACGCCGATCAGTCCGATGCGGTCCCGATCCTCGATGGTGAGGGAAACATGGGAGAGCACCTGATTTCCATTGTAAAATTTATTGATATCTGTTAAACGCAGCAGCATAGCGTTGCGATCCTCCTATCATTCGCTCCAAAAGTGAGTTTCAAGCCGTCCGGCACCCGCCGAAAGCAGCGGAAAACGATGCCAAACATATTCTTTTATTGTATCATATTCCGGAAGAAATTACAATGTTTTTTTGTGTCGGTGTGTGAAATCCATTTCAAACGCATCGTGCATCCTTTCTAGATGCCAAAACGGACACGGCACGCCGTGTTCCTGCAAGGCGAACAGTTCTATCT
>NZ_FR898047.1:0-15478 GCF_000437175.1 Ruminococcus sp. CAG:330
CAAGAACAACACAGGCAACCACCAAGACTACCACTGCTTCTACCGCTTCCGGTAACAGCGGCGTATACGAGAAGAATATCAACCAGTCTGTAGACTATGACAAGCTGCCGTCTACTGATCGTATGATCGGCTGGGCTTGGAAAGATCTGGGCGTGAAGTCCGGCGACAAGATTTCCAAGGTTGAGATCAACATCACCGCAAAGTCCGGCGAGATCGGCAAGTGGCAGGGCGCATTCGGCTCCTCCACCAGCGTGGCACCGGGCTACTGGACACAGAGCGATGACATGACTCAGACCATCAACAGCAAGAGCGGTACCATCACATGGGACGTAGACGCAGCAACCTCCTCCATCATTCAGGTGGACTATGACGGTCAGCTGAAGTTCGGCATTTGGTGGATCGACTGCACACAGTTCACCATTGACTCCATCAAGGTTTACACCGGTAACAGCAGCTCCGTTACCACTGCTTCTACTACCAAGACAACTACCAAGGCAACTACCACAAGAAGAACTACCGCTTCTACCACCAAGGCAACTACCACGACTACCAAGACCACTGGCACACAGCCGAACTGGCCGGAAGCTACCCTGTACGGCGACGTAAATCTGGACGGCGCAATCGACCTGACAGATGCTGTTCTGCTGAACAAGGCAATCGCTGGCTCTGTTTCGCTGAGCGACCAGCAGAAATCGAATGCAAACGTTTGCACTGACATTGGTCTGAGCGCAAACGATTCCATGGCGCTGCTGAAGTTCCTGGTTCGTCTGGTAAATAACCTGCCGACCGACTAAAAACGTGCAGTAAGATGCGCAATATTTTCCGATAAAAAGAGTGCGGAGGTCTGAGGACTTCTGCACCCTTTTTGAATTTCCATGGAGAAAAGCTGAATTTTCGTCAAAGTGCCCAAATTCTAATGGAACTGTTCGGTAAATTCTACTGAATTTTGAAAAATCTCTTTACAACAAAAATCGCATATGCTATAATATTTAAAACGAGAAAATTATGCGCTTGTAAGGGGATTATTGCGCTATTTTGCATATCTTATCAACCGCATAACACGTCCGGTTCGCCGGCGGGAAAGAATCGTTGTATTTGGACATGCGTACCCATGTCCATCACAAAAACTTTTTTCAATTTTCAAGGAGGATACTTATGCTGAAGAAAACTCTCGGCAAGAAGGTCATCTCCGTGCTCTCGGCTGCTGTTATGGCAACCTCTGCGACTGCGACCGGTCTGGGCGCAATCGCACTGACTGCCTCTGCTGGCAATGAGCTTGGAGAAGGTACTTTCGAAAACGGCAAGGGCTTGCCGTGGCACATTTGCGAAAACGCAACTGGTGAAATGAAGTTCGACATCACAGATGGCATTTATGCGATCCTGATCAAAACTCCCGGCGGTACTGGTTACGGCGGGGCGGTACTGGTTACGGCGGTGAGGACCGTTGGGACTGCCAGTTCCGTCATAGAAATCTGACCATCGAGAGGGGTCACACTTATCGTGTAACTTATAGTGTAAACCCGACCAACTCCGGTCATATGTATGCAAAGCTGGGCGACATGACCAACGATGACAAGGAAATGTGGCACGGCAACGGCGAAAAGCTGAGCATGACCTATGAGGAAGGCATCAGCACGGACGATCTGGTTAGCAAGCTGAAGAGCGCTAGCAAGACCGGCGAGAGAGTTGACTACGGTCAGGGCTGGGACGCTTGGAAGGGCGTTACCATTCCGGCAAACCAGTGGTCTACTTATGCTTATGAATTCGTTGTAGATCAGACCGACGGCGCAGATGGTACCGGTGAGTGGACATTCCACATGGGCGGTACTGGCCGTTACACTCAGCAAGAGTGCTTCCCGGCTGGCACAATCGTTCGGTTCGACAACCTGGCACTGGTTGATATGACCGACGACAAGACCGACTATGTTACCACTCCGGATTATGAGATCACCGGCGTTGAAGTAAACCAGGTTGGTTACTATCCGAACGCTGCCAAGAAGGCTACTCTGATCCTGGACAGCGAGAGCGACACCAAGCAGTATGACTACTCCATCAAGGATTCTGGCGGCAACGTTGTTTACACCGGCACAACTGATGGCAAGGTTATCTACGATAACGGCGGCTGGAACTACAACCAGGTGATCGACTTCACCGACTTCACCACAGAGGGCAAGGGCTACACTCTGGAAGTTGCTGGCAAGACCTCCATTCCGTTCGATATCAGCAGCAGCCTGCTGTCCGGCGACGGATCTTCCGCAAGCATGCTGACCAACGCAATCAACTACTTCTACCAGAACCGTTCTGGTATAGATACCAAGGCTGAGTACATCACTTCCAATCAGGTTGTTGACGGCAGCTCCGCAACTCTGGCTCGTAAGGCTGGCCACAACCCGGATAAGGCTGAGGTTGCAGACGAGTGGGTTTACATCTACACCGAAGAGCCGAGCTACGGCAAGAGCATTGATGTAACCGGCGGCTGGTACGATGCCGGCGACTACGGTAAGTACATCGTAAACGGCGGTATCTCTCTGTGGACTCTCATGAATATGTATGAGCGTTCTGTGGCTGTCGGCAAGGCTGACAAGTGGGCAGACGGCACCGGTACTGTTGTTATTCCGGAAACCAATAACAACACACCGGACATCCTCGACGAGTGCAAGGTTGAGCTGGACTTCTTCCTGAAGATGCAGCGTGAGGATGGTATGGTATACCACAAGATGCACGACTACAAGTGGACCGGTCTGGCAGTTGCTCCGTCTCAGGAGGGACAGCCGAAGCGTATCGTAAAGCCGGCTACTTATGCAGCAACTCTGAACTTCGCAGCAGCATGCGCACAGGGCGCTCGTCTGTTCGAAGATTCTGATTCTGCTTATGCAAAGACTCTGAAGGACGCAGCAGTCAAGGCATTTAAGGCAGCACAGGATCAGTACGCACCGTTCACCGGCTTCACAGACACTGGTCTGTATGCGCCGATGGTACTGGCAAACAAGGGCGGTGGCCCGTACGGTGACGACAACGTCAGCGACGAGTTCTACTGGGCAGCTTGCGAACTGTACATCACTACTGGCGATAAGGCTTACTATGATGTACTGAGCCAGTATGGCAACGGTCAGAACGTATACGGCAAGGACAACGGTAAGGCTTTCGAGGTTTCCAGTGTTCTGGCCGGCGGCGAAAACAACAACACATGCTCTCTGTTCACTTGGGGTACTCTGAACAGCGTAGGTACCATCTCTATGTATGAGAATTCGGCTGACATGCTGAAGAAGGGTCTGCTGACTCAGGACGAAGTTGACAAGATGAAGGAAAGCATCATCAGAGCTGGTGACTACTATCTGGATATCCAGTCCAAGTCTGCATATGACATCCCGTATGTAGGCCACAACTATGACACCGAAGTTTGGAAGTACGACAGCGCAAGCGGCACAGGCAACCTGGTTGGTCTGGAGCTTGAGGATGGTTACGAATGGGGTTCCAACTCCATGGTAATCAACAACGCAATGGCTCTGGCTCTGGCTTACGATGCAACTGGCGATGTGAAGTACATCGACGGTGTAACCTCCGCATTTGACTACCTGATGGGCCGCAACCCGCTGGAGCAGTCTTATGTAACCGGTTATGGCGAACACTCCACACAGTATCCGCACCACAGATGGTGGTCTGGTCAGCTGAATAGCAGCGACTTCCCGTATGCACCGGCAGGCGTTCTGTCCGGCGGTCCGAACTCCAACATGGAAGACCCGATGGTTCAGGGTATGGGCTACAAGATCGGTTCTCTGGCTCCGATGAAGTGCTACCTGGATAACGTAGAGGCATGGTCCGTAAACGAGTGTACCATCAACTGGAACTCTCCTCTGTGCTGGGTTGTATCCTTCATCGAGGACGAAGCTCCGAACATTCAGCGTGATGGCACAAAGCCGACTACTACTACCACAACTGACGAAAACGCAACTACTACCACAACTGCTGCTACCACTGCTTCTGACAGCGATAGCACTACTACCAGCAACAGCAACAAGACAACTGCAACCACTTCTGAGGGTGCAACTACCACAACAACCGTATTCAGCACACCGGCTGGCGTTCTGCTGGGCGACGTAAATCTGGATGGCGATGTTGATCTGTCTGACGCAGTTCTGCTGAACAAGGCAGTTGCAGGTGCAGTTCAGCTGAACGAACAGGCTACTCTGAATGCAGACTGCAACAGAGGCGTTGGTATCACTGCTGACGACAGCATGAGCCTGCTGAAGTTCCTGGTACACCTGATCGACGCTCTGCCGGAGTAAGGCGAAGCGATTCGTACAACTTTTGTACAACATGAAAACGGGCTGATTTAGAGCTTCGGTTCGTTTTGAAAAGGGCACTGCGCTCCCGAATGGGGGTGCGGTGTCCTTTGTTTTTGGAATAAGTCCGCTGTCATCCGCATAAGATAATGGAAAAAGGAGGCGGAGCAATGCGGACGGGTTATGCTGGAATCTTTGCAGCGGTGCTGCTGCTGTGCGGATGCACGTTTCACACGGGACGTGCTGTGCCGGAAAATGCACAGTTCTGCGACAATTTGGCAGATCGGGTGCAGAGTCTGGAACAGCTGCACCTCACTACCACCACTGCGTCGCCGGCGGAGGAAACCGCCTGTGTGCAGTACGATCCGACCTATGCCATGTGGTTTCCGGTGATGGACTATGCGGAAACCCTGCAGGGCAAGGATGCGGAATCGTTTCGTGCGGAGATGCGCCGGCGCTTTCAGCAGGCAGCGGACATGGGCATCAATACGGTCTATCTTCATGTGCGGGCTTACTGGGATGCCTATTATGCCTCGGCGCTCTTTCCCGTGGGGGAGTATGCCGGAGAAACGCTGGACTTCGACCCGCTGGAGATCATGCTGGAGGAGGCGCATGAACTGGGGCTGTCCGCGCATGCGTGGATCAACCCCATGCGCGGACAAACCGACGAGGGTATGCAGCAGATGGGCACGCAGTTTCCGGTGAAACAGTGGTATGAGGACACGGAAAAGCGGGGGACATATCTGGTAAAATCCGGTGTGCTCTGGTGGCTGAATCCGGCGTATCCGGAGGTGCGCCGGCTGATTGCGGACGGCGTGCGGGAAATCGTGGCGCAGTATCCCGTGGATGGGATTCACCTGGACGACTATTTCTATCCGACCGCCGATGCAGCGTTCGATGCGGCAGCATTTGGGGCGAGCGGGGAGTCGGATCTGACGCAGTTTCGGCTGGCACAGACCAACGCCATGGTGCAGCAGATTTACCAGACGGTGAAGTCTGTGAATCCGGCGCTGCAAGTGAGCATCAGTCCGCAGGGAACCATGCACGGCAACTATGAGAGCCAGTTCTCCGATGTGCGGCGCTGGGCGGCGGAGGCGGGCTATTGCGATGTGCTGATTCCGCAGGTGTATTTCGGCTTTGAGAACGAAGTTGCGCCGTTTGCCGAGACGACAGCCATGTGGGCGGAAACGGTCACCTGTCCGGCGGTGTCCCTCGTCGTGGGCATCGGAACGCACAAGATGGGACGGGAGGACACCTGGGCAGGAAGCGGCAGTCAGGAGTGGCTGGAGCACAGCGATATCCCTGCACGGCAGGTGGAACTGATTCTCTCCATGGCGCAGGTGCACGGCGTGGCGATTTACGACTACGCCACCACGTTCCAGCCGGAAACCGCCGTGGAGGCCATGCAGCAGCAGGTGGAAGAAATTCAGGAACTGCTTCGCCGCTGACGCAAAAATCGCATCCTCGGAACTACGCCGAAGATGCGCTTCTTTTACGAAAAGATCAGGGATGGGTTACTTGCCGGCAACTGCCTTCTGGAGTGCCTCTACCTTGTCACGGCGCTCCCACGCAACGCCCAGCTCTTCCCGTCCCATGTGGCCGTAGGCAGCCAGCTGACGGTACTGCGGCTTGCGCAGATCCAGCATCTCGATGATGCCGGCAGGGGTCAGACGGAAGATCTCCGGAATGACCTCCTCCAGAACGTGTTCCGAAACCTTGCTGGTGCCGAAGGTGTCTACCCGAACGGAAACCGGATTGGCAACGCCGATGGCATAGGCGAGCTGCACTTCGCAGCGCTTTGCCAGACCGGCAGCCACGATGTTCTTGGCGATGTACCGTGCAGCGTATGCGGCGGAACGGTCTACCTTCGTCGGGTCCTTACCGCTGAATGCGCCGCCGCCGTGGCGAGCCATACCGCCGTAGGTGTCTACGATGATCTTTCTGCCGGTCAGACCGCTGTCGCCCTGCGGACCGCCCACAACGAAACGGCCGGTGGGGTTGATGAAGTACTTGGTGTTCTCGTCCAGCAGTTCCTTGGGCAGAACGGTGTTGATGACGTAGTTCATGATGTCCTTGCGGATGACCTCGGTGGAAACATCCGGTGCGTGCTGGGTGGAAACCACAACGGTGTCAATGCGCAGGGGCTTGTCGTCCTCGTATTCCACGGTCACCTGTGCCTTGCCGTCCGGACGGAGGTAGGTCAGGGTCTTGTTCTTGCGCATCTCTGTCAGCTTCATTGCCAGCTTGTGCGCCAGAGAGATGGGCAGCGGCATCAGCTCCGGCGTTTCGTCGCAGGCATAGCCGAACATCATGCCCTGGTCGCCGGCGCCGGTTTCGTGGGACTCGCTTTCACGGCTCTCCCAGGCATCGTTGACACCCATTGCAATGTCGGGGGACTGCTTGTTCAGCGCCGTCAGGACAGAACAGGTGTAGCCGTCGAAGCCGTACTTTGCACGGTCGTAGCCGATGTCTACCACAACGTCACGGGCGATCTGGGGGATGTCCACCTTTGCGGTGGTGGTGATTTCGCCCATGCACAGCACCATGCCGGTTGCTGTGATGGTTTCGCAGGCAACACGTGCCTGTGCATCCTGTGCCAGAATCGCATCCAGCACAGCGTCGGAGATCTGGTCGCAGATTTTGTCGGGATGACCTTCTGTGACAGACTCGGAAGTGAAAAGATTTCTTGCCATAGTTTTGTTCCTTTCTAACCTTTGGGGACAAACAAAAAAAGGTACCGCAAGGGTACCTTTGTGTGTTGTACAAGACCCTCATCTTTCGGATATACCGCAGGATTTGGCACCGCTGCTGACGCTTGCAATCAGCCGGTTGTCGGGCTTCACAGGACCTGTTCCTCCGCCGCTCTTGATAAGGTATATAAACGCCTGTTCGGTATTTTTTCCGAAAAATACGGAACAGGTTCTCAGGAAAATTTATCAGCGTGCCGTCTTTCGGCAGTCCCGCTGTTCCTGACATACGGATCGCAAAATGCTACCGTTTCTATTATACCCGAAGATTCGAGCCGTGTCAAGGGAAAACTGCAATTTTCGCAGAGAATTCCAATGGAAAAATCGGGAGAAATGGCAGAGTGCAAAATGTGGCAGGCAAAACATGTTGAAATTCAGCGAATCAGCCGAAAAGTGAAAAGTTTCTTGCATTGCGCTTGGAAAAATGCTATAATAAAAGTATGTTTTTCGGAAGAAAATCGAGAAAAGGAGCGTATTTATGTTATCGGATATCGAAATCGCACAGCAGACTAAAATGAACCCCATCGGCGAGGTTGCCGCATCACTCGCCATTGCAGACGAGGACATCGAGTGTTACGGCCACTATAAGGCAAAGCTCTCGGAATCCCTGTTCCAGAAGCTGGCGGACAAGCCGGACGGCAAGCTGGTTCTGGTGACTGCCATCAACCCCACCCCTGCCGGCGAGGGAAAGACGACCATCAGCGTCGGTCTGGCGGATGCACTCCGCCGCATTGGCAGGAAGTCCGTTCTGGCGCTGCGGGAACCGTCTCTGGGGCCGGTCTTTGGCATCAAGGGCGGTGCAGCCGGCGGCGGCTATGCACAGGTCGTTCCCATGGAGGACATCAACCTGCACTTCACCGGCGATATGCACGCCATCACCTCCGCCAACAATCTGCTCTGCGCAATGCTGGACAACCACATGCAGCAGGGCAACGTGCTGCGCATCGACCAGCGCCGTGTCATGATCAAGCGTGTGCTGGACATGAACGACCGTGCCCTCCGGAATATCGTCATTGGTCTTGGCGGTAAGATAGACGGCATTCCCCGGAGCGACAGCTTCCAGATCACGGTGGCATCCGAAGTGATGGCAATTCTCTGTCTGGCTTCTGATCTGGCAGACCTGAAAGAACGTCTGGGCAAGATTCTGGTGGCATACGATCTGGACGGCAATCCGGTTTATGCCAGGGATCTGGGCGCAAACGGCGCAATGACCGCACTGCTGAAGGATGCGCTGAAGCCGAATTTGGTGCAGACACTGGAACACACACCGGCGCTCATCCACGGCGGCCCGTTCGCTAACATTGCCCACGGCTGCAACTCCCTGCGTGCCACCAAGCTGGCGCTGAAGCTGGGCGATTTCTGCGTGACTGAGGCTGGCTTCGGCTCCGATCTGGGGGCAGAGAAGTTCTTTGACATCAAGTGCCGGTACGGCGGTCTGAAGCCGGACTGCGTGGTTCTGGTGGCAACGGTGCGTGCCCTGAAGTACAACGGCGGTGTGCCCAAGACCGAGCTGACCGCCGAGAATCTGGATGCCCTGAAAAAAGGAATCGTCAACCTGCAGGTGCACATCGAGAATATGAAGAAGTACGGCGTGCCGGTAGTTGTTGCAATCAACCGCTTCCACACCGACACCGACGCAGAGCTGAACTTTATCCGGAGCTTCTGCGAGGAGCTGGGTGCAGAGGTGTCCATGGCAGAGGTATTCGCCAAGGGCGGCGAGGGCGGCATGGACCTGGCGGAAAAGGTTTGCAAGACCATCGAAACCAAGCCCTCCAACTTCCGCGTGCTGTACGACACTGAGCTGAGCGTTCCGGAAAAGGTGGAGATCCTGGCGAAAGAGATCTACCGTGCCGACGGCGTGACATTCACTGCACCGGCAAAGAAAGCGCTGGCACAGATCGAGGCGCTGGGTGCGTCCAACCTGCCGGTTTGCATGGCAAAGACCCAGTACTCCCTGTCCGACGATCCCGCCAAGCTGGGCAAGCCGGAGCACTTCACCGTGACCGTTCGTGACGTGACCCTCTCCAACGGTGCAGGCTTTATCGTTGTGCTCACCGGCAACATCATGACCATGCCGGGACTGCCGAAGGCACCGTCTGCCCTGAAGATCGACTGCGACAACGAGGGCAATATCACGGGTCTGTTCTAAGGAGATGGCACGGACGTGGAAAAAATTACAGTGACCACCAATTCCGCTGAGGAGACGATGGCGCTTGCGGAACAGATCGGCGCACGGCTTCATGCCGGCGATGTCATCGCCTATTTCGGCGGACTGGGCGCCGGAAAGACCACCTTTACCCGGGGGCTGGCGAAAGGCATGGGGCTGCCCGATGTGGTGTCCTCTCCCACATTCGCCATTGTGCAGGAGTACCACGGCGGCGGACTGTCCCTCTACCATTTTGACATGTACCGCATCGAGGGGGCAATGGATCTGGAGTCCACGGGGTTCTATGACTATCCGCTGGACGAGGGCGTGTTCGCCATTGAGTGGTCGGAAAACATCCGGTCGGAACTGCCGGCGGACTGCATCCGCATCACCATTCAGCGCACCGCAGAGGAACAGCGGAAGATCACAATAGAAGGAGATGAGCGCTTTGCAGATCTTGGGAATTGACACCTCCGGCAAGGTGGCAGCTGCCGCCCTGTACGACACTGAACAGCACTGCATCAAGGCGCAGCAGACGCTCTACACCCGCCGCACCCATTCGCAGGTGATCCTGCCGCTGGCGGAACGCATCCTGTCGGATCTGGAAATGACGTGGCAGCAGGTGGAGGGCTTTGCCGTGGCAGTCGGTCCCGGCTCATATACCGGTCTGCGCATCGGCGTGGCTGCGGCAAAGGCAATGGCATTTGCGCTGGGGGTTCCCTGTGCCGGTATCTCCACGCTGGAGGGTCTGGCATGGCAGGGCATGGCGCACATGGGGCTGATCTGCCCCGTGATGACGGCACGCCAGACCCTGGTCTATGCTGGTATCTACCGCAGCAGCGGCGCTGCCGTCACCTGTGAACAGGCGGACGGGATTCTGGAGCAGCAGGAACTGGCGCAGCAGCTGAATGCGCTGGGCGAACCGGTGCTGCTGGTGGGCGACGGCGCAGAAAGCGTGGGAAACCTGCTGGAGCAGCCCCGTGTCCTGCCGGTGCAGCAGCTGCAGAACGGTGTCGGAATCTGTCTGGCTGCTGCTGCCAGGGGTGCGTGGATTCCGCCGGAGCAGCTTTTGCCCAGCTATTTGCAGCAGGTAAAGGCGGAAAAGGACTTGCAGGAGCGAAAGGCACACTGAAGCCTGTGCTTTTTCAGAGCTTGTGTTCATAGGAAATATATGCGGATTTTCGAGCAAATTTTTTTGCAGACAAGGCAAAAATTTGCAGGCATGCTTTCGTATGGCAAGAATTTTTAACGCAGTATGCAACAAAATTTGCCGAAAAGACGTAGATAGACGCCTATGAACACGAGCTCTCACAAAAATCGCCTTGCAATTGTCAGAAAAATGTGTTATAATAAAAAATATCCGCTGCAAAACGGATTGCAATAGAATAAGTGCGTCTGCGCATCGCAGGCGTGAAAACAAAGGAGCCAGAAAACATGAAAATTTGGATTGGATGTGACCATGCCGGCTTTGACCGGAAACAGGAAGTCGTCGCCCTGCTGCGGGAACGCGGTCTGGAAGTAGAGGATTGCGGCTGCAACGGCGAACGGGCGGACTATCCGGTAATTGCCAAGGCGGTTGGAACTGCGGTTGCCTCCCATCCGGAGGACATGGGAATTCTGATTTGCGGCACAGGAATTGGAATGTCCATCGCAGCCAACAAGATTCGCGGCGTGCGTGCTGCACTCTGTGCAGATGCATTTTCCACCAAGTACACCCGTTTGCACAATGATGCCAATGTGATGTGCATGGGTGCCAGAACGCTGGGTAGCGGTCTGGCACTGGAACTGGTGGAGATTTTCCTGGATACGCCTTTTGAGGGCGGCCGCCATGCAGCACGTGTGGATATGATTCAGAAACTGGAGCAAGAGTGGTAAAATAGGAGGAAAAAATTATGGCAGGAATTCATGTAGTGGATCATCCGCTGGTACAGCATAAGATTTCCCTGATGCGGGATAAGCTGACGGGCGTAAAGGAATTTCGGGAACTGACCTCGGAAACAGCAATGTTGATTTGCTATGAGGCAACCCGTGATCTTCCGCTGAAGGAAGTCACCATCGAAACCCATCAGGGCATCGCAAAGACTAAGGTGATCTCCGGCAGAAAGCTGGCATTTGTGCCGATTCTGCGTGCAGGTCTGGGACTGATCGACGGCGTAACTTCGCTGATTCCGGCGGCAAAGATCGGTCATATCGGCATTTTCTGCGAGCCGGGCACCCACGATGCCGTGAAGTACTATTCCAAGATGCCTGATGATATCGCAGAGCGTGAGGTCATCGTGGTGGATGCCATGCTGGCAACCGGCACTTCTGCCATCGCAGCCATCAAGGATCTGAAAGAGATGGGTGTCAAGAGCATTAAGTTCCTGTGCATTCTGGCTTGTCCGGAGGGACGGGACGCTCTGCTGGCAGCACATCCGGATGTGGACATCTACTGCGGCGGCGTAGACGAGAGCCTGAACGAAAAGGGCTACATCGTTCCGGGTCTGGGCGATGCCGGCGACCGGATTTTCGGCACCAAGTAAGTTCGGAAAAACCGGATGACGCAGGGACAACAGTGTATATATAATATATACTTGTCCCTGCATGAACGTCAATGACGACAAGTAACAAGAGTGCGAATGCACGGCACTCTTGCAGCACTTGTCGTCTGACATTGACAAACACAAAACAGACGTAAGTCGAAAAAACCTCTGTACCCAAATCGGGCGCAGAGGTTTTTGTGTTCTTAGAGCTTGTTCCGTATCTTTTTCTGTGCGGATTTTTGCGCATGATTTTGTCGGTGACAAGGAAAAAATCCGCAGGCATACTGTCGTATGGCAAGGGTTTTTGACGCAGCCAGCGGCGAAATCTGCCGAAAAGACGTGCGGAAAAAGATGCGAAACAGGCTCTTAGTATTCGTATTTTGCAATGATCTCCATGGCGACATCCTTTCGGGTGCGTCTGGTGTCCATGGCGTTTTTTTCAATGTAGCGATGCGCCGTTTCCTCGGTCATCTGCTGTTTGACAATGAGCAGACATTTGGCACGGGAAACATAGCGCAGTTCCTCCAGCTTGGTTCGCAGCTTGGCGTTTTCCTGATGCAGCGCCAGCATGCGGTGATGAAATGCTGTGCCGGTGCGGATGGCCTGAAGAAAGACCACCTTGTTCAGGGGCTTCGGCACAACACAGACCCCGTAATCAATGGTGCGGTTGGTCATTTCGTCGGCGATGTCCGCCTTGCAGATGAGAATGACCGCTGCACAGGTGTCCTCGCTGAGCTTGAGCGACAGCTGATACCCTGTTTCATCCTTGAGCGGTGTGTTGATGATGATCAGACCATAGCTGTCGTGGTGGATCATCCGCCGTGCTTCGCTTCCGCTGGAGATTGTGACAACGGATGGATATCCGCAGTTTTTGAGAAAGCTGGTCATGCCATCCAGTCCTTTTTCAGAACCGGAAACGATCAGAGTACGTTCTGCGCACACCGTTGCATCCCTCCTGTTTTTGAAAGATTAAAGTCGATTTTCACAGTGAAACGTGCGATCAGAAATAGCGGTCGAAGCAGAACGCCTGAGAATCCTGCGCCGCATGGTATGCAGTAACCTGCTGTTCCATGGCAGCGGCGTAATCCTGAATCAGTGTTTCCGGCAGAACTGCGTGGACAAAGCTGCTGTTCTGCGCCAGACGGATGGACTCCTCCAGAGAGCGGGGCAGCGTGGGGAATGCGGAGGAGGCGTTGGCGGCGTTCATGGTGTCGCTCAGCTCCTCGTTGTTCCGGATGCCCGCCATGCCGGCGCTGAGCAGCATCTGGAACGTGATATAGGGGTTGCAGTAGGGGTCGGCAGAGCGAAACTCGATGGAGCCGTCACGTCCCGGCGCATACAGCAGCTGAATCAGGGGAATGCGGTTCTCCTCGGACCAGTTGATGTGGCTGGGGGCAGCCCGCAGTCCAAAGCGCTCGTAGGAGTTGATGGTGGGGTTGGAAAACATGGTGAACTCCCGCACCCGATTGAGAATGCCGGCGATGAACGCACGGCCCTCCGGCAGCATGCTCTTATGGCTGGTGCCGAAGATGCTGGCATCGTCCTTCTTGACGCTGATGGTGATCTTCAGAGCGCTTCCGCTGCAATCGGGGAAGGGCTTGGGCATGAAAGAGGCGTAGAAGCCGTTCTGGGAGGCAATGGTCTTGACGACGGTCTTATAGTGCACCATGTTGTCGGCAGCGGTGAGGGCGTTGCTGCATGCAAAGTCGATCTCGTTCTGTCCGGGGCCGTGCTTGTGGCAGGATGTGGTGGGGTTCAGTCCCATCTCGTCCAGCGAGAGGCAGATCTCCCGGCGGGTGTTCTCGCACTTGTCCAGCGGTGCCACGTCCAGATAACCGCCCTGATCGCAGGGGGTGCGGGTAGGCTTGCCCTGCATGTCGGTTTCGAACAGGTAGAATTCGCAGCGTGTGCCCATCTCGCACTGGTAGCCGTGCTCCTGAATGGACTTCATGGTCTCCCGCAGATTGCGGCGCAGGTCGCCCTCGTAGGGGGTGCCGTCCATGCGGTACAGGGTGCAGAAAAACCGAACCACTCTGCCGGACTGCGGCCGCCACGGCAGGACGGAGAGCGTGGAGATATCCGGCTTCAACAGAAGATTCTGGTGGGAAGATTCCAGCAGATCTGTGGCGTTGAAGGGAATGCCGTCCACAATGGCACGGTGCAGCTCCCGGGGCATGATTGCAATATTTTTCATGTTGCCGAACGTATCACAAAATGTCAGACGAATGAACTTGACATCGTTTTCCTCAATGAATTCTAAAACGTCATCCTCAGAAAAAAACATACAATACCTCCTGAAAAGTATATTATTTTAAGTATACCATGTTTTGATGACCTTGTAAAGAGGCAGTTTGTATGATTTTCGTGTATTTTTCGGGGAACGGGAAATGCGCGGCGAAAGGAAACAGCCGTCCGGAACCCCTTGGATGTTATCAAAACTGCGCAAAAAGCGCTTGCCAAATTCGAAAAAATTTGGTATAATGAAAATGTATCGCATTCGTGCGGGAAAACAGAAAGTGAGGAAATCCATATGAGCGAAGCAATCAAGGGGACGATGATCTCCTATCGTCCTGATATAAAAGTGCTGGATGCCACCATTCGTGACGGCGGTCTGGTCAATAACTTTGCATTTACCGATGACTTTGTGCGGAAGCTGTATCTGACCAACGTCCGTGCCGGTGTCGATGTCATGGAGATCGGCTATCTGGCAGATCCGGAGCTGTTCGACGAGTCCAAGTTCGGCAAGTGGAAGTTCTGTCATGAGGATGCCATTCGTGCTGTGCTGGGGGACATTCTCGACCCGTCTTTGCAGCTGGCAGTGATGGCAGACGTGGGACGTGCCAACGTGGCACGTGATCTGCCGGACAAGAAGGACAGCATTCTGGACATGGTGCGCATCGCCACCTACATCAACACCATTCCGGCAGCCATTGAGATGATCGAGACCTGTGCCAAGAAGGGCTACCACACCACGGTGAACATCATGGCAGTTTCCAAGGCGCAGGAGTCGGAGCTGAACGAGGCGCTGGAGATGCTGGGCAAGAGCAGCGTGGAGGTCATCTATCTGGTGGACAGCTACGGCTCGCTGTATCCGCTTCAGATACGCCAGCTGGCAGAACGCTATCTGGCTGCTGCGGAGAAGTACGGCAAGCAGATCGGCATCCATGCCCACAATAACCAGCAGCTGGCTTTCGCCAACACCACAGAGTGCGCCATGATGGGTGTCAGCTATCTGGATGCGACCATGGCATCCATGGGACGTGGCGCTGGCAACTGCGCAATGGAACTGCTGCTGGGCTTCCTGAAGAATCCCAAGTACGACATCAAGCCGGTGCTCCGCTTCTTACAGGATGAGATGCAGAAGCTGAAAAACGACGGCGTGGTATGGGGCTATGACATTCAGTACCTGCTGACCGGCTACCTGAACCAGCATCCCCGGACGGCGATCGCTTTCACCAACGAAAAGCGTCAGGATTACTTCACCTTCTTCCAGGAGCTTCAAGAGAACGAGGGCTGATCGCTTCGCAAATGCAGTGTATCCACAGAGGACGGGGCTTTTCGGAACGGCTCCGTCTTTTTGTATCGCAGAGGCAACCCCGCACAAGCACATTTGACGGCTTTGTGCGGTATCGCTTGAGGGAGAGCTTTTGATGTGGAAAGAATCGTGGTGAGAATATGCGAAGAGGTTGGAAAAAGCGCAACGTGATAATTGTTGCAGTCGTGCTTCTGGCGTTGGGAATGGCGGCGATATGGGGTATGATGCAGCAAAGTACAAATGCT
>NZ_FR898047.1:15498-16932 GCF_000437175.1 Ruminococcus sp. CAG:330
ATCGAAAACGCCGTGCGGGATGACACATATCGTGCGGTGTCGGAGCATGGACTTACCATGGAAGAACGTCTGCTGCTGCATGAAAATCAAGTGAAATATGAAGAATATCACTGGGATCAGATATTTGACGATTATCGGCTGTACTATTCTCCTACCCGTGAAATGTCAATCGAAGCGTATCTGGAAGGATATACCATACAAAATGTAGAGATTCGCCGCACGTATACGCTGCATAATTTTCATTCCGGATATATTTGGGTTGTGATTCACTTTGATGTTGTTGACAAGAACGGCGATGTAATTATGCACAATCAAGGCGGTCCTAAGGCGGGGACGAAGTTTCAGATAGAAAAGCAGAATGGGAAATGGCAAATCATGGACTTCTATGAACAGGATTCCTATGAAACAATGTCCGATAAAATCTACTATCTTCTTCCCAATTGGGACTTGGCAAAGCAATAAAAGTGTTTCGGCAACTTCCGCACAAAGCTAGCCTACGGCTTTGTGTTTGGCGCTGCCGCAGAAAACCAGACAGGAGGACACGAATCGTGGAGATGTTGAAAGTGCTGGCGGAGGAGTTTCACCTGCGCCCTGAGCAAGTGGAGAACACAGTGGCACTGCTGGACGACGGCAAGACCATTCCGTTTATCGCACGGTACCGGAAAGAGATGACCGGCTCGCTGGATGACCAGCTGCTTCGGGAACTGGACAACCGGCTGCAATACCTGCGGAAGCTGGAACAGCGCAAGACGGAGATCACCAGCGCCATTGAGGCACAGGGAAAGCTGACACCAGAGCTGGCGGAGAAGATTCAGCGTGCCGGAACGCTGGTGGAGACGGAGGACCTGTACCTGCCGTACCGCCCCAAGCGAAAGACACGGGCATCCATGGCGATCGCACGGGGACTGGAACCGCTGGCACGGACACTGATGGCGCAGGATGCCGGTGTGCAGCCGGAACGGGAGGCCGCTGCGTTTATTTCCCCGGAAAAGGAAGTGCCAGATGCGGCAGCAGCGATTCAGGGTGCCAAGGACATTCTGGCGGAGGAGATGGCGAACGACGCCGACCTGCGCAAACAGATGCGCCGGTTCACCATGCTGTCCGGTACAATCTGTTCCCACGCAGCGGACGAGAACGCAGAAACGCCCTACCGGAACTACTACGACTATCAGGAGCCGGTGGAAAAGATCGCCGGCCATCGGGTGCTGGCGCTGGATCGTGGCGAACGGGAAAATGCCCTGAAAGTCAGCGTGGTTCTGCCGGAGGGCAGGGGGCAGGCGATCGTGGTGCGAAAGTTTGTCCGGAATCAAAGCCCCTGCGGTCTGCTGGTGCAGGAGGCGGCGGAGGATGCGTTCCAGCGGCTGCTGTTTCCGGCGGTGGAGCGTGAGGTGCGTCGGGAACTGACGGAGAAAGCGGATACGGCAGCCATTCAGG
>NZ_FR898047.1:16948-26931 GCF_000437175.1 Ruminococcus sp. CAG:330
CAGGTGTTCGCCTCCAATCTGCGGCAGCTGCTCATGGCAGCACCGCTGAAAAACCGCACCGTGCTCGGTGTCGATCCCGGCTACCGGACGGGCTGCAAGCTGGCAGTGGTGGACGAGACCGGAAAGGTGCTGGACACTGGCGTTGCCCATATCACCCTCGGCGCAGGAAAGGGCATGGAGCAGGGCAAGCGCCTCATGCGCCAGATGATGATTCAGCACCACGTGACCGCCGTTGCCATCGGAAACGGCACAGCGTCCCGGGAGGCCGAGGCAGTGGTCTCCGAGCTGCTGAAAGCGCTGCCTCATCCGGCAGCGTATATGGTGGTGTCTGAGGCAGGCGCATCGGTGTACTCCGCCTCCAAGCTGGCAGCGGAGGAGTTCCCGGAATACGATGTCTCCCTGCGCAGCGCTGTTTCCATTGCCAGACGGCTGCAAGACCCGCTGGCGGAGCTGGTGAAGATCGACCCACAGGCAATCGGCGTAGGGCAGTATCAGCACGACATGCCCAAGGCAGAGCTGAAAGGTGCGCTGGACGGCGTGGTGGAGGACTGCGTCAACCGGGTGGGCGTGGACCTGAATACAGCGTCGTTCTCTCTGCTGTCCCACATCGCCGGCATCAGCCAGACCATCGCCAAAAACATTGTGGCGTACCGCACCGAAAACGGCGCATTTACCGACCGGAAGCAGCTGAAAAAGGTGGCGAAGCTTGGACCAAAGGCGTTCGAGCAGTGCGCCGGATTCCTGCGTGTGCCGGAGTCCGCCAATCCGCTGGACAATACCGGCGTGCATCCGGAGAGCTACAAGGCTGCGGAGCAGATTTTGCAGGAGTGCGGATTCCGTCTGGCAGATGCCGGAACGCAGGACCTGAGCGGCATTGAGCAGATCGCCAGGAAGAGCGGCTATGCTGCCATTGCTGCCCACGCCGGTGTGGGTGTGCCCACGGTGACGGACATCCTCAAGGAACTGGCAAAGCCGGCACGTGACCCCCGTGACGAGCTGCCGCCGCCGCTGCTGCGGAGCGGGGACATCATGGAACTGAAAGATCTGAAGCCGGGGATGGAACTCACCGGAACGGTGCGGAATATCGTCGATTTTGGGTGCTTCGTGGATGTCGGCGTGCATGAGGACGGACTGGTGCACATCTCGCAGATCTGTAACCGCTTCATCAAGCATCCGCTGGAGGCGGTGAAGGTGGGCGATGTGGTGCAGGTCTGGGTGCTGGACGTGGACTTGAAGCGCAAGCGCATCTCCCTGACCATGCGCAAGCCCAAGGGGAATGCCGGAAAATAAATAAGAGCTTGTATTCATAGGAAATATATGCGGATTTTCGAGCAAATTTTTTTGCAGACAAGGCAAAAATTTGCAGGCATACTTTCGTATGGCAAGAATTTTTCACGCAGTATGCAACAAAATTTGCCGAAAAGACGTAGATAGACGCCTATGAATACGAGCTCTAAGTATCACAATAATGTGCAGGCGCAGGCGGAGCAATTCCGTCTGCGCTTTTTGCTGCCCGCTTTTCCGCAGTGTCGGGAAAAATTGTGGAAAGCAGTTCGGAAAAATGCAGGATTTTTGTCACACAACACTTGAAAATTACCGGTGAAATCTGGTATAATGAAAGAAGAATGAACAAAGGTATAGGAGGATTTTTCAATGGCTCGTGCAGAAAGCGTGACGCTCGAGTGGGTTCGCTCCATGGCAGCGAATCCCTCGGCATTTTCCAACGCACAGAGAATTTCCCGCATCGGCGGATTTCAGACGCATTTCCGCAGCGAAGACGATACCCTGCTTTTTGGAACATGCAAGGGCAGCGGAAAAAGCGCATACCAGACCTCGGTGGATTTCTCCGGAGATACGCCGGTTTTTCGCTGCTCCTGTCCCAGCCGGCAGATTCCCTGTAAACACGGCATTGCCATCCTGCTGGACTATCTGGAGGGCAAGCCCTTCGAGCCGGCAGAGATTCCGGAGGATGTGCAGCGGAAGCGGGAGAAGCTGGAAAAGCGTGCGGAAAAGGCAGCCCAGCCGGAACCGGCAAAGAGAAAGCCGTTCGGCGCATCGGCAGCAGCCAAGAAGCTGAAACGGCAGCTGGAGGGGCTGGAACTGGCGGAACAGTTTGTCCGTGACCTGCTGGAACGTGGTATCTCCTCCATTCATGCGGTGACGGCGAAGCAGTACCTTTCCCTTGCCAAGCAGATGGGGGATTACGCCCTCTATGGTCCGCAGACCATCATGCTGGAACTGATTGCCAAGGCATCTGCGTGTGCGGAAAACCCCGATGACGCCCAGATGGAACAGCTGGTGACCCTTTGCGTCCGGTTGAATGCGGTGGTGCAGAAGAGCAAGCGCTATTTGCAGGAGAAGCTGGAATCCGGCGAAGTGCTGCCGGACGGCAATGTGCTGTATGAGGCGGTGGGAAACGTGTGGAAACTGACACAGCTTCAGGCGCTGGGGCTTTGCCGGAACAATGCACGGTTGGTGCAGCTGTCCTTTGCGGTACTCCCGGATGAGCAGCGGCAGGCGGACGTGGATTTCGGCTACTGGTGCGATCTGGACACCGGCGAGATCGTCAGCACCCAGAACATCCGTCCCTATCGGGCGGGCAAGCACATTAAGGAGGAGGACAGCATGTTCGGACTCTATCAGATTCCCACCCTCTGCCGGTATCCCGGCGGCAGCAACCCCCGGGTGCGCTGGGAGCAGGCGGAGGTGCAGGAACTTTTGCCGGCGCACTGTGCGGCGATTCGGAACAGGGCGCTTCCCACGCTGGGAGAAGCCGTCAAGCAGGCAAAGACGGAACTGAAAAACACAATGGCACCGGAGGCGCTTGCGGTGCTGCTGGCGTTCGACACCATTCAGTTTGCACAGGAGGACGGCCACGGCGTGATGCAGCGTGGAGCGGAGCGCATCGCCCTGCGGAGCAATGCCAGCTATCCCGCCACCTGTGAAGTGCTGCACGTTCTGGACAAGCCGGCGAGAACAGACGGCGCACTGCTGGGAGAGATGTTCTATTCCGGCAGGGAACGGCGCTTTTTTCTGTGTCCCATTTCCATCGTGACGGAAACCGGCATCATTCGGCTCTGCTAAAGGAGGAACTTTTATGGATATGACACCGTTTTACGAGCTGCGTTACCGTCTGATCTGTACCGCAGCAGCCGGCTGTGCCGGAATCGGAGAGGACTTCCGGCTGCATCGGGCTGCGGCAAATTTCCAGCCCCTGTCTGCGGCAAACAAGGCGTTTTCCCGTCTTTCTGCCATGTGTGACAAGCTGCTGCATACGCCGGACAGTCTGTTGCTGGCGGACTGCATCGCCCTCGCCAATGCCCTCGCTGTGGCACAGGGCAAATCGCAGGATGACAGTCCAGTGGAGGAGGGGGCAGCGGAAGCGCCGGGAACGCATCCCGTGGACATTCCCAACTCGCTGCTGTCCACGCTGACGATGCTGAACAGCAACAGTGTGAAGATGCTACGTGACCCCTCCCACGAGTATCTGGGCGACCCACGGATTCTGGCGGCGTATCTGCGGAATGCAGACGATACCTCTAAGGAATGGTCGTCGGTGAAAGACGAGCTGGCGGAGCAGATGGCGCTGTACTATGGCACGTCGCTGGTGCCCCTGCTGAAAGACGCCTGCCGAAAGTGCGGTCCACGGACGGCGGGAAAGCTGGTGCTGATGGTCTGGAAGCTGGCGGGCGCTTCGGAAAACCCGTGGTATCTGGCGATGGCGCAGGATGAGAATAATCCCCGCAACATCCGGCTGCAGGCGCTGGATGCCCTGCGGAATGCGCCGGAATACGGGCAGGAACTGCTGGAGCTGTACCGGACGGAACGTGGCAGTGTGCGGGAGGCTGCGCTGACGGCACTGGTGCGGAATCATGTGCCGGAGGCAGAGCCGTACCTTCGGAAGCTCGCCCAATCCAACGATGGCAAGTTTTGCGCCCCTATTGCAGCGTCAGAGGATGCGGCGTACCTCGATGTGGTGATGGAGAAAGCGGAGCCAGTCCTGTCGATGATACGGGAGAACCGCGCGGAGCACGCCAGCGACCAGGAGCGGCTGGATGGCTGTATCCGCATGCTCGCCAACAAGCCGGACGCTGCACCGGCATTCCTTCGCATTGCCGATGCCATGTCAAAATATGCCAAGCACTATCTGTTTTTTGAGTTGATGATGAATCGGGTGCTGATGAACAACGTCTGCGACCACGAGAAGTTCCAGCCGTATGGTGCGGTCATCGAACAGCTGTATGCGCAAAATGCGCAGTTCCTGCCGGCATACCTCTACTGGCAGATCTGGAAGACGGACTGGACGCATCCGGCGGAGCTGATGACGCTGTTTCGAGCGCATCAGCCGGAGGCGCTGGATATCCTGCGGAACGGGCTGCGCTACTGTCCGTCGCAGAAGGTTTACGGCATGTACTGGATGAACGAAAGACTGTCCCGTCTGCCGCTGGCGCATCCGCTGTTTTCTTCCATGCCGGAGGAACTGGTACAGTTTCTGACGGATACCTCGTATCTGCCGGCGCATGAAACACTTCCGGCGGAACTGGGCATGCGCCACTGGGATGTACTCACGACACAGGAGCGGGAAGCGGAACAGGCACGGTACGAGCTGGCAGAAAAACAAGCTTTCGCCCTCCAGCATTTGTTGCAGATCGTTGCGCCGGAGGATCGCAGCATGCTACAGGAACAGACACGCCGGTTCCTGCAAAAGGTCTTGCAGCGCTATTCCGGCGGAGGACTGTGGGATCTGGCGGAGTACTACGGTGTTCCGCTGCCGCCCAACGCAGTGCTCCGGTGTGCGCTGTTCTATGTCTTTGTGGATCAGCCCGTCTCAGGCTACCGCCGGATCGAATGGCAGATCGGGCAGTACCGGATCAGAGGCGAACGGCAGGAGGAGCTGCTGGAGCTTACCAAGCAGATGGCGCTGATCTGTGCCGCAGATCTTCCGCCAGTCTATCAGAATCGGGCGAAAAAAATTTTGCAGATCGGCGCATTGCTCCATCGATAAGGAAAGGAACGAAATACTTATGTCAGAACAGATTTTACGGCGCTCCGCAGAGCAGCAGTTTCAGCAGGAGCTGGATGCCTTGATCGCAGCAGAAACCTATCCCGTGCCGGAGGGCTGGCGCATGTCGCCACGCTCGGTGCTCACCTATATCATGGGCGGAAAAGCGGGGGATCAGGTCATCACACCCAAGTACATGGGCGACCGGCGCATTGTGGAAATTTGCATTGCAACGCTGGTCACCGACCGTGCGCTGCTGCTGATCGGTGAGCCGGGCACGGCGAAGTCGTGGCTGTCGGAGCATCTCACCGCCGCCATCAACGGCAACTCCACCCGTGTCATTCAGGGCACTGCCGGAACGACGGAGGAACAGATTCGCTATTCGTGGAATTATGCCATGCTGCTGGCAAAAGGCCCCTCCTTCGACTCCCTCGTAAAAAGCCCCGTCTATCAGGCAATGGAAACGGGCACCATCGCCCGCATCGAGGAGATCTCCCGCTGCGCCAGCGAGGTGCAGGACGCTCTGATCTCCATCCTGTCGGAAAAGCGCATCTCCATTCCGGAACTCTCTCAGGAGGTCGCAGCGAAAAAGGGCTTCTCCGTCATCGCCACGGCGAACACCAGAGATAAAGGGGTCAACGAGATGTCCTCCGCACTGAAGCGCCGTTTCAACATTGTGGTGCTGCCCACGCCGGCGGACATTCAGACCGAGGTGGAGATCGTCACCACTCGTGTGGCACAGATGGCGGACAGCTTCCAGCTGCACGCAGCACTCCCCAGCCAGTCCGCCGTGGAGCGGGTGGTCACCATCTTCCGGGAACTCCGGCAGGGACAGACCATGGACGGCAAGTATAAGCTCAAGCCCACTTCCGGCGTGCTCTCCTCGGCGGAGGCGATCTCGCTGCTCATCAACAGCATGGCACTCGCCGGCAGCTTCGGCAGCGGCAGCGTCACCGAGGAAGACCTTGCCTCAGCGCTGCAGGGTGCCATCGTCAAGGATGAGGCGAAAGATCAGGCAGCGTGGACGGAGTATCTGGAAAATGTCATGCGCAAGCGTGGCGCAGACTACGCTGCACTCTATGCAGCTTGCAGGGAGCAGAACGGATAATGGCAGTATATTTTGGAATCCGGCACTTTTCGCCGGCGTGTGCTGCTTATGTTCTCTCGTTTCTGGAGCGTGTCCAGCCGGAAACCGTTCTCATTGAGGGACCGGCGGACGGGAACGAGTGGATCGCACCGCTTTGCAGCATGGAGTCCGCCATGCCGGCAGCACTGCTGGCGTACACCACAGAACCGCCGGTGCAGACGGTGCTCTGGCCCTTTGCGGAGTTCTCGCCGGAATATCAGGCAATGCGCTGGGCAGTGGCGCACGGCGTTCCGGTGCGGTTCTGCGACCTGCCGGCTGCCTGTGTGCTGGCGGAGCCGTCCGAAGCCTCTGCCCCGGCCGATGCGCCAGCGGAGTCGGTGTACGGGAAGATAGAGCGTGTGACGGGGCAGGAAACGGACGTGCTCTGGGAGTACCAGTTCGAGCAGAATGAGAATGAAGCGGATTTTCTGGCAGCGGTGGAGGCATACGGCGCATCCATTCGGGAATTTTCGGCAAACGATGCGCACAATCAGCTGCGGGAGGCGTATATGCGCCGTGTCATTGCGGAAACAGAGCAGTCCGGTGTGCCCACGGAGAAAATCGCCGTCATCACCGGCGCATTTCACACTGCCGGACTGAAAAATGTGCCGTATACGGCGGAGGACGCAAAGCTGACGGCGCATCTGCCCACTGTGCCGTCGCAGGCGACGCTGATGCCCTATTCCTATTATAAGCTCTCCAACCGCTCCGGCTACGGTGCAGGCAGCCGTGCGCCGGCGTACTTCGAAATCCTGTGGAACAATCGGCAGCGTGGGACGCTGGCTGACAGCGGGGCAGAATACCTCTCCCGTCTGGCGGGATACCAGCGAACCCACGGCAACGTCACCTCCTCGGCGGAAGTCATGGAGGCGCTGCGGCTGGCGGAGACTCTCGCTGCCATGCGTGGGGGAACGCACGCCTGCCTGACTGATCTGCGGGACGCTGCCATCACCTGCATGGGGCACGGCAGCTTCGGGGAAATCTCTCTCGCCTGTGCGGATACGGAGATCGGGACAAAGATCGGTTCTCTGCCGGAGGGAACGGTGTGCACGGCGCTGCAAACGGATTTCCAGCGGCAGCTGAAGGTGCTGAAGCTGGAGCGCTACCGCAAGGCAAAGGCGGAACAGCTGCCGCTGGATCTGCGGGAGAATCTGCGGGTCAAGTCGGAACAGTCTGCGTTTCTGGGGCTGCACCGGTCGTTTTTCTTGCACCAGTTGTCCGTCATCGGCATCCGCTTCGGCAAACAGCTGGAGCGGCAGCAGGACAACGCCACCTGGGCGGAGCTGTGGGAATTGCAGTGGAATCCGGAGACGGAGATTGAGGTGGTGGAGGCCTCCCTCATGGGGGACACCGTGGAGCAGACGGCGCTGGCGCAGCTGCGGGAGCATCTGGCAAATTCCCAGCTGCTGTCCCGAACCACAGAACTGCTGTGGGATGCCTTCCAGTGCGGACTGACGGCACTGGTGCCCGATGTCATTGCCGCCTTGCAGCGGCAGTCGGCGGGCTGTTTTTCTCCGGCGGACGTGGGAGCGGCGCTTGGAAATCTCTCCGGCATTGTGCGCTTCGGCAGCATCCGGAAAATCGACACCGTACCGCTGATTCCCCTGATGCAGCAGCTGTTCCTGCGGTTTTGTCTGGAACTGCCGCAGGGGGCAAACTGCAACTACGATGCAGCGGCAGAACTGCTGTCGGCAATGTCGGCGGTGAACGATGCCTGCCTGTCCCACGACTTCTTGGAGCAGAAGCGGTTTTTGGACATGCTCTGTGGGCTGGCGGAGGATGATAGTGTCCAGCCTTTGCTCTCCGGATTTGCCGGTGCGATTCTGTTGGAGCGTGGCGAGGCTGCGCCGGATGTGCTGGCGGTCTGGATGTGCCGGCGGCTCTCTGGCGGTATTCCGCCGCAGGACGGTGCCATGTGGTTCGAGGGACTCTCCCGCAAGAATCACCGTGCCCTCATCAGCCGGCTCTCCATCTGGGAGGCGCTGTGCGATTTTGTGGCAACGCTGGAGGACACGGAATTCCGTGGGGTGCTGATCTGTCTGCGCCGGACGTTTGCGGAGTTCTCCGGAGCGGAAAAGGCGGAGATCGCCGAGAACATCGGCGAGGTGCTGGGTGTTTCGCCGGCTGCTGCTGCGGCGTATCTGGGGCAGAGCATGACAGCAGGAGAACAGGCGGTTCTGGAGGAACTGGATGACTTTGATTTTGAGGATATATGACCTATGGAAACACAAGAGAAACTGAAACGCTGGCGGCTGATTCTGGGCAAAGAGGCGGAGCAGACGCTGGAACAGATGGCTTCCGGCGAAATGCTCTCGCAGGAGGATCTGCTGATGGATCGTGCGCTGGGGGCAATCTATGGCGGAGCAGACGGCTTCGGCGGCGGTGCCGGCAGTGGCCCGTCCTCGCCCCAGCTGTCCCGCTGGCTGGGCGATCTTCGTGCGCTGTTTTCGCCCATGGAGGTGCAGGTGATCCAGAACGATGCCATCCGGCGGAAGGGGCTGAACCAGCTGCTGTTTGAACCGGAGGTGCTGGATCAGCTGGAACCCAGCATCGGAACGGCGGCGCTGCTTCTGACGCTCAAGGATCAGATTCCCAGCTGTGCCAGGGAGAACGCCAGAGCGTACATCGCCAAGATCGTGGAGGACATCAACCGGCGGCTGGCGGACGATCTGAAGCGCTCCGTCACGGCAGCGCTGAACCGGCGGGAACACTCGCCCATTCCCTCCGCCAGTGCGCTGGACTACCGCATGACCATTCGCCGGAATCTGAAACACTACGACACGCAGCGGCAGGTGCTTCTGCCGGAGAAGTTCTACTTTTTCGAACACGCTGCCCGTTCTGCCTCCCGCACCATCATTCTGGACATCGATCAGAGCGGTTCCATGGGGGAGTCCATCATCTACGCCTCGGTGCTGAGCTGTATCCTCGCCAGCATGCGCTCCCTGAGAACGCATATCGTGGCGTTTGACACGCAGGTCACCGACCTGACGGAGCTTTGCGCCGATCCGGTGGAGGTGCTGTACGGCATTCAGATGGGCGGCGGAACGGATATCGAGAAATCCATTGCCTACTGTGCGGAGCTGGTGCAGGAGCCGGCAAAGACCACGCTGTTCCTCATCACCGATTTGGAGGAGAACGGCAATCGTGCCGGTTTGCTGCTGCGGCTGGAGGAGCTGAAAGCCTCCGGCGTGAATGTGATCGTGCTGCTCGCCATCTCTGACAGCGGCAAGCCCTGCTATGACAGCATGATGGCGGAAAAGGTCAGTGCGCTGGAGATTCCGTGCTTCGCCTGCCCGCCGGAGCGGCTGCCGGAATTGCTGGAGGCGGCAATGAAGCACCAGAGCCTGCAAAATTTCAGCCGGTGAGAGAAGCGGAGCAGTCGTTCCATGGCGGTCGATTGCTCCGTCTTTTTGTCGAAAAGCAGCGGTTTTGACGGAATTTTGAGGTGCATTTGAGAAAAAACAATGATTTTTTTCGGAAAAACAGAAACTGTTTATAGAACATGCCGATTGGAATCAGAAAGTTGCTGCTTTTGATGACGAAATTGTGAAAAAACAGGTGGGATGAGACCGCTCTTTTTGTGCAACTTGTTCGCTTTGGCAATGTGATTTTTCTTCATAAATTTGTGTCTGAAGTTTTGACAAAAATCACAGGAAAACAGCTGCTTATATGGGAATTGAAATTTAGTTCATATAATAGAAATTTGTGGCAGCTCTGGAAATTGTGATTTTTGTGAAACCGGATGAAAAAATAAAATTTTATTTTGTGCATTTTGACTACACGCAGGAGGGGGCATTTGTGATGTTATACGAAAACAGTGAAATCCTCTTGACAAAATGAATCTGAAATAGTATA
>NZ_FR898047.1:26948-29305 GCF_000437175.1 Ruminococcus sp. CAG:330
AAATAGTATAACAAGAAACATCCTGAGGGAACCAATCTCAGGAAAATCGGTAAAATGAAAAAAGAGCAAGATTCTACTATTTGAAAAGAATCGAAAGAGGAAATGGGCAAGATGACGGAGAGAGAACTTCGGAAGCTTCGGCGGACAGAACTGCTGGAAATCCTGCTGGAATTGCGCAGGGAACTGGATGCTGCCAGACAGGAAAACGAGAGCCTGCGGGAACAGCTGAACGCAGCCGAACAGGAGCGGCAGGAAAAGACAGATGCGATTCTGGAACTGCTGCACACCATGGAGGCGCAGCTGGGACGAATGTGTCCGGCGCAGGCGGATGCCGAAGCATCGATGCAGGATGATGAGGCGAAATGAGCATGGAAGCGAAGCGAGAGATTCCCACGGCGGTTCAGCTGGAAGCAGAACTGAAGCGGGCGAAATACCGGAGAGAATACAGAAAGCTGCTGCGAAACACGATCTCGTCTTTGATCGTGGTTGCAGCCATTGCGGTTTTGGTCTCCATGCTGTTTTTGCCGGTGCTGCGAGTTACCGGAACGAGCATGACGCCGACGCTGCAAAACGACGAACTGGTGGTGTGTCGGAAGCGCGGCACATTTCAGAGCGGCGATATCATTGCTTTCTACTTTAATAATAAGATCCTGCTGAAGCGTGTGATTGGCGTGGCAGGGGATATCATTGATATTGATGATTCGGGAACGGTCTATGTGAACGGTGAAGCATTGGAAGAGCCGTACCTGAATGAAAAGGCATTGGGGGAATGCGACATTGAGCTGCCGTATCAGGTGCCGGATGAACGGATTTTCGTAATGGGAGATCACCGATCCACTTCAGTAGACAGCCGCTCCACCGCCGTCGGATGCGTGGCAGAAGAAGCCGTTGTCGGAAAGGTGATTTTGCGGGTTTGGCCCGTAAAGCAATTCGAAGTCCTGTAACGTTATCTGAAAATGATATCCGTAGAGAATCTGACGCATAGGAAACTATGCTCCATTTTGTACAGACAGGAGGAATTGGTATGTTGAATTTCAACCAGAGAGTACAGCAGTTTTTGAAACAGCATCGGGAAAACAAAAAGCATGCAGTGATCGCTGTCATGCTGGCTCTGATGGTTGCGTTTTCTGTGTGCGGCAGTTTGATTATGCCGGCAGTCAGCATGACCGGTTCCACCGAGGAAACCGCTCCCGCTTTGGAAATGGCGGAGAGTGAGGTGCAGATGGTGGGAGAAAATGGCAATGAATGGTTTACCGAACCGGTAACGGAAATACCGGCGGGTGCACAGCCTATGACGGCAGAAGAAAATGCCGGTATTCGCATTACAAATGTAAATATCAAGCATGAAGGTCAAGAAGTGGATGCCCCATATGAAATACCGGTAACCAAAGATTTTACACAACTAGAAGTTCAACTGAATTACAACTTAAAAGCGGGCAGTGTCACGGAAGAAAATCCGTATATTTATTATCAGCTGACGGATAAAGTTGTGGTAAGCCCGGAGTCTGGGGAAGATTGCAAAGTCAAAGATGGCAATGAATTGGCAGGCTATTACTCCATTTCTCAGTCGGGTCTTATTGTGATTCGGTTGACAAAAGAGTATATCAATAAGCATGCCAATAGTGACATGACTGGATTTATTAGATTTGATGGAAAGATCAACCGAGATAATACGTCATCTGGCGATCAGGAAGTGACAATCGGCGGAATTACAATCAAGGTAGATTTTCCGGAAAAAGAAGTTGAGATTGCAAAGTCCGGTACAATTCAAAACGCAAAAACTCCCACAGACAATCCCAAGATTCAGTGGACAATTACAGTAGACAATCCTTATTATAATGATACAGATAGTTCTAAGTCGATGAATGGTTATGTTTTGACTGATGAGCAGTTTCCGGAAGACACTTCTGGCGTTACAGTAACGCCGGCTGGAGTTGGCAGCTTTCAAGGAAAAACATTTACCTTCAATGACACAAAGGAAAAGCAGATCACATTTACCTTCGAAAAGGAAGTGTCTCGGGAAGAATGGCTCACTCATGTGCAGAATGGGCAGAAGATCGAGAACACTGCGACAATTGCAAAGGATGGCGTTCAGAAAGGAGCAAAGGGTGAAGTTTCCCTTTCAAAACCGACGATCCAAAAAAATGGTAAGGCGGACTATGAAACAGGAATTTCAGATGACAAGGTCAATTGGAATATCACCGTGGAAGAGCCGGCTGGCTGTTCTTTGAATGGCTGGAAAGTAAAAGACGAGGCGTTCAGCAGTCTGGAGGCGAATCAAATCACGCTGAAAGATGAGAACGGAAACACTGTGGGGTTTTCCAAGGAAGGCGATACGATCACCATTAGCAGTGATG
>NZ_FR898048.1:0-21040 GCF_000437175.1 Ruminococcus sp. CAG:330
CTGCGGCAGGAAGACTTCCGGCTCTTCTGCCGGTTCTTCTTCCGGCGCAGCGTCCTCCGCCCACTCCGCATCCCGATTCCAAAGCTCCCGCAGCTTGCGGAACGGCAGGCGTATGTAGCCCCATAGCTGGGACATACTCAGATCCAAAAATTTCATGATGGCGAGGAACAGCAGAATCACAATGGTGATCCGTGCGCCGGTCGCCCCGAGAATCCGGATGAGCGGATAGGCGAGAATGGCGCTGATGACACCGCCGCTCTGGAACGCATTTTCCACGCCGGTCCTGTAGAGATAGCTGATGGCACGGATAAAGTTTTTCTTTTCGATGTCGCCCACAAAGATGATCTGTACAAAGCTGCTGACGATGACGGTCAGCAGCAGATCGTAGAGAAATCGGCGGAGCAGCGGTGTGTCCGACTGCTTTTCCGTCCGGTAGGCGGACAGCAGCAGAATAAACGGCACCAGCAGAAACGAGAACCCGAATATTCCCCGCACCACGCAGTGCAGGAATTTCCAGCCGGCGGAGCCTTGGATAAAAGAGACCAGAAAGAACAGTACGGCGCACGCAAACAGAATGACCGACTGAAACTTGGAGTTCCCGTGCTGCTGCTGGTTCAGCTTTTCCAGTGCTGTTTCCTTGGCTGTCTTGGATTTGGCAGCGGCAGGCCTGGCGGGGGCTGTTTTTTTTCGTTTGGGTTTGGAGCTTGACGAGGCTCTGGAAGCTTTTTTCTTGTTAGCCAATACATTTCCCTTTCTTCGCAGAAGTCCCCGAACGGCTCAGCAATACCGTGGCTCCTGTGTTTCGATTTGATGATAGAGCGCCTCAATGGCCTCGTGCAGCGAGCCGATGCGGTCGATGAGTCCGCAGGCAACGGCCTCCTTTCCGGAGAGAACTGTGCCCATATCGGTCGCCATCTCCTGCGTGTTCATCATCATCTGGCGCAAACCGCCCTCGGTGACGTGGCTGTGCCGGAGGAGAAAGCCTGTGATGCGCTCCTGTATTTTTTCAAAATAGCGTGTTGTCTGGGGAACGCCGAGCACCAGACCGCTGGTTCGCACCGGATGCACGGTCATAGAGGCGGACGGCACGATCATGGAGAGATCTGCGCTGACGGCGAGCGGAATGCCGATGGAGTGTCCGCCGCCCAGCACCAGAGAAACGGTGGGAGTCCGCATACCGGCGATCATCTCAGCGATCGCAAGACCGGCTTCCACATCACCGCCCATGGTGTTCAGCAGGATCAGCAGTCCCTCAATGCTGCGGTCCTGCTCAATGGCGACCAGCGCCGGCAGGATGTGTTCATACTTGGTGGTTTTGGTGTCCTCCGGCAGGTTGCTGTGCCCTTCGATCTGTCCGATGACGGAGAGGCAGTGAATCAGATGGCGTGCGTTTTGCGGACGCACACCGCCGGTTTCCTCAATGATCTTTGCCTGATCCAGCTGTTCCTCCGAACCGGACGGGGACGCTTCGTGGTTTTGTGTTGTCACGCTGACGCTCCTTTCGCATGGCTGAAAGTCCTTGGAATGCATGGAGTTAGCATACCCGAAGCGCCGGCATTTATGCAGCTGCACGTGATTTGTGCGGTTCTTATACTTTTTTATATTATATTATATCATAAACCCTTGAAAAGTCAAGTGATATCTCGTCGATGTTTGTGAGAATCGGGGGCTGCACCGGGATTTTTTTGAAGTGCGGGGAAATGCGTTCAGCCGTTCTTTTTTCCGGGCTGCGGTTTCTTTTTCCGCTTCCGCACGGAGTCGCCGAAGTTCCCCAGCTTTCGCCCCAGCGCAAAATATTCGCCGTGGGCATATGCCATCAGACCGCACTGCTGCAAGTTCAGCTTTCCCTTGCTGTCCAGATAGGTTTCCTCCACATTGACACCGGTGATCTCGGCGAAAAAGACGGTGTGTGTTCCCATCTCCTGCGTTGCGGTGACCTTGCACTCCAGATTGACAGGACACTCCGCAATGAGGGGTGCCTGAACGGTCTGCGCCGGCTCCGGCGTGAAATGGCAGACCTGGAACTTGTCCACGTCCTTTCCGCTGCGCACACCGCAGAAATCCGTCTCTTTCATCATGGCGGAGGTGGTGAGATTGATGACAAACTCCCGCTGTTCCATGAGGATGCCGTAGGAATGGCGGGTGGGACGGACGGAAATATAGGTCATGGGCGGATGGGTGGCGAGAACGCCGGTCCACGCCACTGTCAGGACGTTGTGGGATTCCATGGTGCCGCAGCTGACCAGTGTCGGCGGTACCGGTGCCAGCAGGACGCTGCCCTTCCAATGTTGTTTTGCCATAGTTATTCGGTTCTCCTTTTTACGGTTCTTTTTCTGTATTGTACCATGGGACACGCAGAATGTCAATGATACATCCAAAATCCGCTGCGGATTCTCGTTGACAGCGCAGAGAAAAATCAGGTATAATAGAGGCATCGCAGTTATTTGGAAGGGTTGAAAATAAAATGATACAGACAGCCCCTATTTTTACAGATCACATGGTATTGCAGCGGGACAAGAACGTTGCAGTTTTTGGAACAGGAACCGCTGGCGAATCGGTACGGGTTTCGCTTTCGGCGCAGAACCGCACGGTTTCCGGCTGCGTCGGCGGGGACGGCACATGGTGTGTCTATCTGCCGACGCTGACAGCGGGGACCGGGATGACGCTGGAGGTCGCTGGCGCAGAGAATCAGCTGGCCTATACGGACGTGGCAGTGGGGGAGGTATGGCTTGCCGGCGGTCAGTCCAACATGGAATTTATGCTCAAGGATGCCAAAGGCGGTGCGGAGGCACTGCAGCACTGTGCGGAATCCGGTGTGCGCTGTTTCCGTGTGCCGCGAAACACATTTCCCGATGTGGCATATACGCAGGAATTTGCCGAGAGCCGCTGGGAGCTCGCCACGCCGGAAACCGCTGGCGTGTGGTCGGCGGTGGCGTACTGGGCAGCGCAGGAGCTGGCACAGCGCCTTGGTGTTCCGGTGGGAATCGTCGGCTGCAATTATGGCGGTTCTTCTGTCAGCTGCTGGATGCCGGAGGAGGATCTGGAGCGGCACGCTGCCGGACATCCCTATCTGAAAGACTATCAGGATGCCGTCGCCGGAAAGACGGATGCGGAGATGATCGCTGCCTATGACGACTATCTGGTGTACCATGCGGCGTGGACAGAGCGCATGGAGAAGTGCTATCAGGAGGACGGGAACATGAAGTGGGACGAGGTCATCCGCCGCTGCGGCGAAAACCGCTGGCCCGGCCCCATGGGCATCAAAAGCCCGTTTCGTCCCGCCGGTATGTACCGCTTCATGCTGCGCCGGATCGTGCCGTACACCCTTCGGGGATTCTGGTATTATCAGGGGGAGAACGACGACTTTCGGGCAGAAACGTATGCCTCGCTGCTCTGCACCATGATCGCAAGGTGGCGGCAGGAGTTTCAGGACGACACGCTGCCGTTTCTGCTGGTGCAGCTGCCCATGTTTGCCTATGAGGACACGCTGGGAACCGGTACCTGGTGCATTTTGCGGGAGGCGCAGATGAACGTGTTCCGCACGGTCAAACACACGGGAATCGCCGTTGCGCTGGACTGCGGAGAGATGGGCAACATTCACCCCACGGACAAGAAACCGGTGGCGCACCGGCTGGCATTGCAGGCACGCCATCTGGTTTACGGAGAAACAGAACTGGAGGCGTTCGGCCCGCTGTATGCCGGAAGTGTGGTGCAGGACGGCAGCCTGACTGTGTTCTTTGACCACGGTCAGGGCATGACGTTCCACGGCAAGCCGCTGGGCTTTGAGCTTGCCGGCGCAGACGGCGTGTATCATCCGGCGCAGGCGGTTCTGGACGGCACCAGTGTCCGCCTGACCTGTGCGGAGGTTCCGGTGCCGGTTTCCGCACGCTATGCGTGGCAAAACTACGGGCCGGTCTCGCTGTTCGGGGCAAATGGAATTCCGGCAGCGCCATTTCGTACCACGCCGGCGGTGCTTCCACTTTTGCAGGGATAAAAATATGGCGGATTTTTGTCTGCCTGTGCGGAATTTCGCCGAATTTTCCACAATGGCGGAAGCTACGGAAATGTTCAAGATTTTCCACAGTTTCCACAGGACTTTCAACAGTTTTTCCCCATGCGCTTTTTCCGCTGTGAAAAAGATAGTTTTGAAATGATTAGAACGTCATAAAATGCACATACTTTTGGTGCGGAAAAACGCAGAGAGGAGCATGTGTTATGGTAAAAGGCGTACACAAAAAGATTTTGGAGATCAATCATCCGGACAGCCTGTATTTTGAACGGGCGGTGTTCTACCTGAAGCCGGGGATCACCCAGCTTCCGCCGCAGGTCTCGCAGGAGGATGCGGACGCTCTGTTACAGGAGATCTCGCCGTCCGCCAAAAAGCGGACACGGCTCTGGCTGCCCATGCTGCTGCTGGCGGTTGGCAGCAGTGTGGGGACGGCGGCGGTGATCCTGTTTTTTCTTTGAACTGCACTGGAAATTTCCGTTTCCAGACAGGTTTCCCCTTGTATTTTTGGATGTGTCATGTTATAATAGTTCTATTCTGCAAGAGGCAGAAGCAAAAACGGAAATGCTGAACAATGAGAGAAAGAGATAAAGGAGTAAGAAACATTGAAAAATTCCAAAAAACCATATCGTTCACGGGAAGCACGTGCGCCGGAACTCACACAGGCGCAGGAGGATCGCATTGCCGGACGCAATCCGGTGATGGAAGCGCTGCGCAGCGAGGCGCAGATCGATACAGTCTATGTCAGCCAGGAGAGTGGCGGTTTGCAGGAAATCGTGGAACTGGCGAAATCCCGCGGAATCCCTGTGAAGATCGTGACCGAGGCAAAGCTGTCCCAGCTCACCGGCGGTGCCGTGCATCAGGGCGTGGCGGCAGACGGCGCATGCGGGCAGTACGTCTCCCTGGAAGATCTGCTGAAAACGGCAGAAGGGCTGGGCGAACCGCCGCTGCTGGTGATCTGTGACGGCATTCAGGATCCCCACAATCTGGGGGCGATCATCCGGACGGCAGAGGCTGCCGGAGCACACGGTGTCATCATCCCCAAGCGCCGCAGCGCCTCGCTGACGCTGACCGTGGGAAAGACCTCCGCCGGTGCGGCAAGCTGGCTGCCGGTGGCTCGTGTTTCCAATCTGGTCTCCGCCATGGAGCAGCTAAAAGAACACGGCGTGTGGATCTACGGTACGGATGCTGCCGGCACATCGTACACCGATGCGGATTTCACCGGCGGTACGGCATTTGTCATCGGCTCAGAGGGCTTCGGTATGGGGCGGCTGGTGGGCGAGACCTGCGACGCCAAGCTGAGCCTTCCCATGCGTGGCAAGGTCAACTCCCTGAACGCCTCTGTCGCCGCCGGCATCTTCCTGTATGAGGCAGTGCGTCAGCGCACTGCACGTACATAAGGAGCGGCATATGGCAGATCAGAAATTTACGCTGGAGGAAATTCTCAGCGAATATACGCCGGACGGCAAGCGTTCCGGCATTCAGAAAACGGACGACAGACCGCTGGCACACGGCAAGCTGGAAACGGAAAAGCTGCTGAATGCGGCGACCTCCGATCGGCCGATGCCCAGCGGCAGCGGCGGTTACCGCCATGTGGCAGAGCAGCCGCCTCAGCCGGAGGAGGAACTGGTGGACATCAAGTCCACCATCTCCCACATCAAGGCGGCGCAGAGTGCACAGCGTGCGCAGGAGGCTGCGGCATCGCCGGTGATGCGGGAACGGTTTCCCACTCAGAGTTTACAGCGGGAGCAGGTTTCCTTTGTGAACGCCGGCAATGCAAGAGCGGCTGGCAATACTTATGCTGACGACGGCATCTCCGCCTATGACGGCGCTGTCAAGGTGGAGGAGGATGTTTCGGAGAGCAAGAACCGGCATCGTCCGAACATCCGGCAGATGGCGGATTCCACACGTGCCAGAGAGAAAAAACAGAAGAAGCGCCGGAGAAAAAAGGGCGCAGATGCCTCCTATGCCAAGGAGTCCATGACCGGTGTTTTCCAGCGGCCGGATTCTGCTGCCGGAGCATCCGAACCGACCTCTCATCACAACTGGGAGGAGGAAGAGGACTTCTACTATCAGGCACAGAAGGAGTCCAGCCGTTCCGGCAGTGCGCCGCGGCGGATTCGCACCCGCATGGCAGCCGAGGAGACCACTCAGACCACACCGGACGACATGACACAGGTGCGCAGCACCCTGCTGAAGCTGCGGAATGTGGTGCTGCTCCGCTGTCTGGCGCTGCTGCTGCTGACGGTCTTCGGCGGACTGCTGGCGTTTGGCGAAAATGCCGCAGGCGGTATTCTCACCCTTGTTTCCAGTCACCTCAGCCTGCGCAGCTATGCCATTTTGCAGCTGGCAATGGGTGTTGCCGGCGGTGCGATTGCTTTTCCTACGGTGCGGAGCGGACTGTGGAATCTTCTGCGTCTGCACGCTAACAGCGACAGCATGGCAGTGCTTCCTCTGCTTCCGGCGATTGCCGGCGCAGTGCTGGCGGTGATCTCACCGCAGGTGCTGGAAAATGAAACGATCCATCTTTTCCTGCCCTGTGCCCTGCTGGCGCTGTTCTGCAACGCCGTGGGACGGGTTCTGGTGGTGCGCCGTGCTATGCGCAGCTGTAATGTGATGACCCGTCTGGAGCAGAAGCGTGTGCTCTCTTATATTTCCCAGGAGGAGACGGCGGACCTGCTGACACGGGGACTCATCAGCGATTATCCGGTGGTCACCTCTGTGCGCAAGGTGGATTCGCTCTGTGATTTTTTGCGGTATACGTATTCCAACGATTTGACCGACACTCTCTGCCGTCCTATGACGGCGCTCTACTCCGGCGGTTCGCTGGTGGTCGCCGTGGGAATCTCGCTGATTCGCATGGGCGTTTCGTTTAACATGCTGTGGTTCAGCTTTTTCCTCTCGCTGTTGACGGCGCTGCTGACGGCGGGATGCTGTGTGGGCAGTGCGCTGGTGGTCAATCTTCCGCTGGAGCGGGAGTCGAAAAAGGCAGCAGCCAGCAATAGTGTGATGCTGGGCTATCAGAGCGTGGACGATTTCTACGACACCAACGCCCTGCTGGCAGAGGCGAGTGATCTGTTCCCCAAGGGATCGATTCGGATTCAGGGGCTGAAAGTGTTCTCCGGCGCCAAGGTGGACAACGTGCTGCTGGATGCAGCCAGTCTGGTCTACCGTGCCGGCAGCATCCTGAAGTTTGCCTTTGCGGAGATGATTCCGGAGCGGGAACAGCTGCATCAGGTGGACGACTTTGTCTATGAGGACGGCCTGGGGCTGTGCGGATGGATCGCCAACCGGCGTGTGCTGTTCGGCGGCAGAGAGATGATGGCGGAGCACAAGGTAGAGGGACTTCCCACCAAGACACGGGAGGCGGAGCTGGCGGAGGGCAACGGTGATGTGCTGTATCTCTCCATCAGCGGTGTGCTCTCAGCGATGTTTTGCGTGCAGATCACGGCGGACCCCGTTGTGAAAAAACAGATGCAGGCGCTGAAACAGGAGAACATTTCACTGGTAATTCGCAGCATGGACAGCTCAGTTTCCCTGCGGCGGCTCTCGGCACTTTTCCAGTTTCCGGAGCACCTGATGAAGATTCTTCCCGCCTCTATGCACAATCTGTTCCAGCGGGAGACCGCTGACCTGGGCTGTGTCAGCGCTTCGATGGTGCTGGGAGATTCCGGCTTTGGCGCAGCACGCCTGCTGGTTGGTTCCCGTAAAGTACGGCGCAGTGCGGTGACCGGCATGATCTTACAGGTTGTGGCATCGCTGCTGGGCCTGTCTCTGGCACTGATTCACGTGTTCACCGGCGCATACAGCGAGATCAACGCACAGTTTTTCTTCCTCTATCATTTGATTTTAACAGCAATTACGGCGCTTGCAGTGCGCATTCGATAAGAAGCGAAACCGGAAAGGAGTCCGATATGGAAAAATCTCATAGAAACGGCGGAAATACGGACGGCGAGGAAACCATGTTCTTCCACGCAGCCGCTACCGGAAAGTCCACCGATCAATACGACACCAGACAGATCGACGCCGGACAGGTGCAGCGGCAGGCAGCGCAGAATCCATATGTGCAGGGCGGTTATGCACCGGACAGTTACGGACAGACAGGCTATGCCCAGGATGGGTATAGTCAGAACGGTTACAATCAGAACGGTTATGCCCGGGACGGATACGGACAGGCAGGCTATGGACAGGAGGGCTACGCCCAGGGCGGTTATGGTCAGGCAGGTTACGAATCGGGCGGCTATGCGCAGGACGGATACAATCAGGGGTATCCGCAGGGCGGTTACGGACAAGCCGGATATTCCCAAGGCGGCTACGGTCAGAGCGGATATGTCCCCCAAGGCGGTTATTCACAGGGCAGCAGCGCTCCCAGACAGCCGCAGCAGCGTCCCGCCGCACCGCAGCGGAGCAGTTCGCCGCAGCAGAGAAGCCGTGTGCCTCAACAGCAGCATGCCTCCCGTCCGGCGCAGCCGGCGAGAGCACAGTCTGCACGAAAGAGTGCGCCTGCACGGAGCAGCGCACCGGTATCCTCCGGCAGTTCCTCCCGCCGGAAGCGGCGGCGGAATCACTCCTTTCTTGGACGGCTGGTCAAGACCATTCTGATTCTCGTCATCGTGGTGTTCCTGCTGTATTCCGCCATCGCCATGGTGGGTATTTTGCAGATGAACCGTGTGGCAGCCGGTGAGCGCAGTGTGACCAGCGGCAGCATGGAGGAGTCCTATGTGAAAAATGTGTTGGTCATCGGCACGGACACCCGTGACCCCTCCGAGGAGCAGGGGCGGTCGGACTCCATGATTCTGGTTTCCATGAATTCCCGCACCAAGGAGATCACCATGACTTCATTTATGCGGGATGTGTACGTAGAGATTCCCAACAATGGCTACGGCAAGCTGAATGCCGCCTATTCCTACGGCGGGCCGGAGCTGCTGATGGACACGCTGGAGGAAAACTATGACATCAGCATTGATGACTATGTGATGATTACATTCGCTGCCTGCGCCAAAATGATCGATGCCGTGGGCGGTGTGAAGCTGGAGCTGTCCGATGACGAGGCACAGGCAGTCAACGAAATTCTCATCAGCGAGGTCAACGAGATCATGGGCGACGACCGGGAGGACGATCTCCTCAGCAGCGGCGGAACGCTGACGCTGGACGGGAAGCAGGCGCTTTCCTACAGCCGTATCCGCTACGTAGGCAATGCCGACTTTGAGCGCACCGAGCGCCAGCGCATGGTCATGCAGCAGGTGATGCAGAAAGCCACTAAGAATCCGTTTCGGCTGGCATCCATCTGTATGTCTGCGCTGCCGGAGATGACCACCAATCTCTCCGCTGGCGAGCTGTACGGCTATGCCGTGACAACGCCGCTGAAGCTCGCCACCAGCGACCTGAAGCAGCAGCGCATTCCGGAGGACGGGACGTTCAGCGGTGTGAACATCGATGGTGAGGACGTGCTGCAAATCGACTTTGATGCGGCAAAGCAGGAGTTGAAAGACACCGTGTTTGCCTCAGAGTAAATTATTGAAAGATCACAATATTTCCCAAAACAGGCAGTGGAAACGCTGCCTGTTTTCTGTTTCAGCGAATTTTTCTCAAAAAGGCTTGCAATTTTGGTGAATCTCTTGTATAATAGAAACAATAGACGAGTGCGGCATGGTGCCGCAGGGAAAAAGGAGCTTTCAATTTATGACAGTAAAAGAAATTATGGAACAGATCCGGGAGGGTCTGACTGGGGAATACAATGTCGATATGGTATATCTGGAATCGCAGGCGGACAAGTACCGCAGCACCAAGGACGGCAAGGAGATCGAGAGTGCCATTGCTGATCTGGCGTATGAGATTCTGCCGGAGGACAAGCGTGCCCTGCTGGATAAGATGATGTACATCGACGGCAAGCGCATCGACGTGATGTTCCACGAAGCGGAGCAGCTGCTGGAGGAGAAGAAGGTGGAGGAGTCCTTCCGCCTGACCGAGGCAATCTACACCAAGATTCGCATGAACTACCGGGAGACGGAGAACGAGATGTATCTGAGCCTGCGCAATCCGCTGGAACATCAGCTGTATCTGTATTTCTACCAGCCCTCCAAGAAGCTGGTGCGCCCGTGGTTCGATCTGTCCCGTATGGTGCTGCTCCACGGCTACAATCTCATTGAACTGCGCCGTCCGGAGGAGGCTGTGCGTGTCATCAATGACGCAATCCGCTTCAACCCCATGAATGTGGACGCTTACTTTGAACTGGCAGAGTGCTACAAGGTGCTGAATGAGCCGGATCAGCTGCTGTCGGTCACCAAGGAGGCGCTGGAAATCGCCGTGACACCCCGGCAGATCTCCCACTGTTACTGCAATCTGGGCTTCTACTGCGTGGAGGTCAAAGACTATGACCGTGCGGTTTGCTTCTATTATGAGAGCCTGATCTATGCAGAGCATCCGTTTGTGCCGGGCGAACTGCACCACATTTACACCATCACCAAAAAGAAGATCACACCGCCCACACGGGAGCAGGTGGAAGAGGCGTTCGAGCACTACAACATGAAGCCGGGCGCAAATCCGGATGTGGTCGGCGTCATTACAGCGCTGGCAAAGGAGGCCATTGAGAAGAAAGAACTGTCGGCAACACGGTTCTATCTGCACATGCAGCACGGTCTGACCAATGACCCGCACATCAAGGAACTGATGGATCACTACGACGAGATGGCTGCTCATCGGGATGCCGGCGTGCTCTAAAAAGTACCTAAAATCATCAAAAAACGGACGGGAGCCAATGGCTCTCGTCCGTTGCATTTTTTATAGGGAAAAGCGATCAATTGTCGCTGTCCAGTTTGAGGACGCTCATGAATGCCTCCTGCGGCACCTCGACAGAGCCCAGCTGGCGCATGCGCTTCTTGCCCTCTTTCTGCTTCTCCAGCAGCTTTTTCTTTCGGGTGATGTCGCCGCCGTAGCACTTGGCGAGGACATCCTTCCGCATTGCCTTGATGGTTTCACGGGCGATGATCTTTCCGCCGATGGCAGCCTGTACCGGCACTTCAAACAGCTGGCGCGGAATGTTTTCTTTCAGCTTCTCTACGATCTTTCTGCCACGTTCGTATGCCTTGTCGGCGTGGATGATGAAGGACAAAGCGTCCACGATCTCGCCGTTGAGGAGAACGTCCAGCTTGACCAGCTTGGAGGGCATGTACTCGCTGAGGACATAGTCGAAAGAGGCATAGCCGCGGGTGCGGGATTTCAGCACGTCAAAGAAGTCGTAGACGATCTCGTTCAGCGGCAGGGTGTAGTGCAGGGAGACACGGGTGTCGTCGATGTACTGCATGTTCTCAAAGATACCGCGGCGGTTCTGACAAAGCTCCATGACATTGCCCACAAAGTCGGAGGGTGTCAGGATCTCTGCCTTTACCATAGGCTCTTCGGCACACTGGATCAGTGCCGGATCCGGATAGTTGGTGGGGTTGTCGATGAACTGCACCTCGCCGTTGGTCATGGTGACACGGTAGATAACGGAGGGGGCTGTGGTGATCAGATCCAGATTGTACTCCCGTTCCAGACGCTCCTGAATGATCTCCATGTGCAGCAGTCCCAGGAAACCGCAGCGGAATCCAAAGCCCAGTGCAATAGAGGTCTCCGGTTCGAAAGAAAGGGAGGCATCGTTGAGCTGGAGCTTTTCCAGCGCCTCCCGCAGATCGCCGTAGCGTGCGCCGTCCACGGGGTAGATGCCGGAGAATACCATGGGGTTGACCTTGCGGTATCCGGCAAGGGGCTCTGCGCAGGGACGGTCGGCGTGGGTGACGGTGTCGCCGACCTGTGTGTCGCCGATGCTCTTGATGGAGGCGGAGAGATAGCCGACTTCGCCGGCGCAAAGCTGTCCGTCGTTGATCAGTGTGTTGGTGGTCATATAGCCGGCTTCCACAACGGTGAATTCTGCGCCGGTTGCCATGAGCTTGATGACGTCGCCCACCTTGACCGTGCCCTGCTTGATGCGGACATAGATGACAACGCCTTTGTATGCGTCATAGTAGCTGTCGAAGATCAGCGCCTGTAAGGGGGCATCCGGATCTCCCTTGGGAGCGGGGATGTCGGTGACAATCCGCTCCATGACAGCTTCGATGTTGATGCCGGCCTTGGCGGAGATACGGGGCGCATCCTCTGCCGGAATGCCGATGACGTTTTCGATCTCCTCACAAACCCGATCCGGATCGGCAGCGGGGAGGTCGATCTTGTTGACTACCGGAACTACCTCCAGATCATGTTCGATGGCGAGGTAGGTGTTTGCCAGCGTCTGCGCCTCGATGCCCTGAGAGGCATCGACAACCAGAATAGCACCCTCACAGGCGGCAAGGCTTCGGGAAACCTCATAGTTAAAGTCCACGTGGCCGGGGGTGTCGATCAGGTTAAAGACGTAGGTCTCGCCGTCTTTGGCACGGTAGTGCAGGCGAACCGCACGTGCCTTGATGGTGATGCCACGTTCCCGTTCGATGTCCATGTTGTCCAGAATCTGGTCCTCCATGTCACGTTTTGCCACCGTGTAGGTCTGTTCCAGAATGCGGTCAGCAAGGGTGGATTTTCCGTGGTCGATGTGTGCGATAATACAAAAATTGCGGATGTGATCCATTTTCATGCAGTTCTCTTCCTCTCAAAGTTATCCTTCGTTGATTTTTCGGCGCAGAAACGCCAGACAGTCTGCGGCGCTTCCACGGGTAAAGCTGGCCTTGTCTACCAGCATGGTGAAGCCGCGTTTTTCAAAGCGCAGGACGATCCAATGGGCGTTGCTCCGCACCCAGGTGAGCTCCTGATATTGCAGGCGGTATTTCTCCAGCGAGGAGGTCGTCATCATGCGGATCTCCTCCGGCAGGAACGTGTACTGATTGACTGCCTGCAGATCGATCTTTTGTCGGGTATGGCTGAATTTTTCTCGAATCTGCCGGGCGGGAACCGTCCAGAGAAAGAGTCCGGCGATGAGCAGCAGGGTAAACAGGATGTCGATGGGCTTTAGCTGAAACGGCGTTCCGGCGGTGATTCGCATGATGAGAAAAAAGAGGAGCCGTTCCGCAAGGGGAAGCATCAGCGCAGCGCTGAGAATGCGGTACACCAGAAATTGCTTTCGGCGTGTCATGCGGAGCACGGTTAGATAGCCCTCTTCGGTCAGCCGGGTGGTATTTTCAAAATATTCCATGGACGCACCTCACAGGTCTTGAAAAACGCCGAACAGGCTTTGTGCGGTGTTTTCTTGAATACCTTATATTATACCAAAAAAAGCGCTGCTTGTAAAGTCTGGATTTTTTGAAATTTGCTGCACCGCTTGACAAACCCCAGGGAATCGGATACTATGAATATGAGATAAATCCGATATCCGTGCAAATATTGAAAGGTGTTGCTTAACATGCTAAAAATTTATAGAACATGCGATGAAGTGCCAAAGGGGATTAGAATCGTGAGAGATAATGACACGTACTTCAATTATCATACCGTATTACAAAATAATGCATTCACAAGAGAAATACTGTATACCATTGATAAAGCGCAATATGTATCAGAATTCACAGTACTGGGCAGAACTAAGGCGCTTGGAAGCTTGAGTAAGCAGGTACTTAGCACGGGAACAAAGACGATACTAAACATATTAAACAACCCAGATGATTGTTTTGATTTAAGCGGATGCGGGGATAATGTGCTTCAATTCCTGCCGAGAGTGACAGATGGACATGTCATATGGGATATGCCATGTCTGGTCTATTGCGGAGCGCCGGACTGCCATATAGAATACAAAGGAAAAGCATACCGAAACTTCTATGAGTTTTTATGTGCGGTAGAAAAGGAAGAGAGGGGGTAAGACAAAATATGATTCAATTCACCAAAGAATACAGCGGAATTGTTTTTGACGTTGATATACAGGATCGAATCAGTTTGTTTACCGGATATTCTGGGACAGGGAAGACATTCGCGTTTGGTGCGATACAGGAATACTTCGTCTCAAATAACATTCGTACCATATATTTTGATGACAGACAAATGGATTACACGGCAGATCAGTTAATCAGCTTGTGCGATAACAAAGAAGTCATTCTTCTGGACAATGCTGATTTGTATTTAACACAAAATTTGTTGGACTATATCATAGACAGTAATAAAATCCTGCTGTGCAGCACAAAGAAGCCTTATCAATACAGATTCGGAGTTTTTGGAAAATATGAGGTGAAATATGAAAATAATAGAGTAGCAGTAAGGCGCATGAACAGCTGGAACCGGGGGCCGCAATTGTTCAGGCAATTGTGAACGCTCGGAAATCCGCAGATATTTCTTGTGAAGACAGGCTCTAAACAGGGAGGAACGGACAGCTCGCTTTTGTCCGTAGCTGACAAGCGAATTAGCGCACCGGATATGCATTTGCCGTTTCTCCCAAAATCTTGACAATTTTTCGGAAATTCGGTATAATGGAAGACAAATTGCAACGTGCACACCCAGTGCACCGGGAAAGGAACCGACTTTCATGAAACACAAGTCCATTTACACCTGCCCTCACTGCGGCAGCAAATCTTTCAACCCTATCACCAAGGCGTTCGCCGGCGGATACCACACACGGGGCAGAGTCTGCAGGGAATGCGGCCTGCGCTGCGTCAACGGCAAGGCATCCATGATCTTCAGCGCCATTGTCTACCTGATCGCTGTGGTCATCGTTTTCTACCTGTACTTTAAAATTGCCGATGTCTCGGTTTGGGGATACATCTATACTGTCATCACCATTGTGGCAGCCTATGTGCTGTGCCGTCTGTTTGATGCGTTCATCGGCCCGCTGGACAAGGCGATTCGCAACGACGCCTACAAGAAATGAGCGGTATCGGGCTATATTTCCACGTGCCGTTTTGCCGGCGCAAGTGCAGCTACTGTAATTTCTACTCCGCTCCTGCAACACCGGAACAGATGGCGGCGTATACCGAGGCAGTCTGCCGGAACCTGCGGTACTACACCAGCAACACCGTGGTGGCGGACACGCTCTATTTTGGCGGTGGCACACCCTCGCTGCTTGCGCCGGAACAGCTGGAGCAGATCCTCGCCTGTGCGGCGGCGTGTTTTTCGATCCCGCCGGATGCGGAGATCACCCTGGAGGCAAATCCGGCAACCCTGACACCGGAGAACCTGCGCCGTCTGCGTGCTGCCGGCGTGAACCGGCTCTCTCTGGGGGTGCAGTCCTTGTCGGATGCACAGCTGCGCCGTCTCGGACGAATGCACACGGCGCAGGAGGCATTGGATACGGTGGAGGCGGCTGCCGGTGCAGGATTCCGGAACATTTCCTGTGATGTGATGCTGGCGCTGCCAAAGCAAACGCCGGCGGAGCTGTCGGAAACGCTGGAACAGATGGCGCAGCTGCCCATTCAGCACATCTCCGCCTATCTGCTGAAAATCGAATCGGGAACGCCGTTTGCCCGGCAGCATGCGGAGCAGGAATGCCCCGATGAGGACACCGCAGCCGACCTGTATCTCCAAACGGTTCGAACGCTGGAACAGGCTGGCTTCCGCCAGTACGAGATCTCGAACTTCGCCAAGACCGGTTACGAGAGCCGGCACAACTGCAAGTACTGGCGCTGTGTGCCGTATCTGGGCATCGGCCCGTCAGCGCACTCCTGCTGGGAGGGAAAGCGCTTTTTTGTGCCGTCAGATACGGCGGATTTCCTGGCGCAGCCGGTGCAGCAAGCCGTGTTGGAGGACGCACAGCCTTGTACGCCGGAGGAGCAGATCATGCTGGGGATGCGCCTGACGGAAGGCATTCCGGCGCACTGGCTGGCGGAAAAGCAGACGGAGGTGGAGCGCTTTTGCCGTCTGGGCTTTCTGCGCCGTACTGACGACCGGATTTCCATGACGCCGGAGGGCTTTCTGGTATCGAATACGATTCTGGCGGAGCTGCTGGGATAAGCCTTTGGGCAACACCGCACAAAGCTTGTGCGTAAGATGCGCTGTTCGATTTTTCGGCAGATTGTATAGAAATTCCGCAGGCATACTGCCGTATGTCAAGGGATTTCTGTGCGATATGACGGAAAATCGGCAAGCAGATTGCGTGCAAAGCCTTTCAGCGGGCTTTGTGCGGTGTTGCCCTTGTATAAACCCACGCTGTCCGGTGCATACTCTCACCGAGGTGAGAGATATGAAAAAACTGGAACTGGCACTTCTCTTGGGACTGGCAGCGAGCATCTGCTGCTCCTCTCTGGCAAAGACGGCAGACAGCCGCAGCAAGCTGGAGGAAAACGTGCTGCGCCTGCACGTGCTGGCAAACTCCGACAGCATCGACGATCAGGCGCTGAAGCTAAAGGTGCGGGACAAGGTGCTGACGTATGCCGGCGAACTTCTGACCCATCCTGGGGAGTCCCTGGAGGCGGTGGAAGAGATTATCACGGAGCATCTGGAGGAGCTGGAAAAGGTTGCAGCGGATTCTGTGCGGGAGGAGGGCTATGACTATCCCGTGCAGGCAAAGCTGGTGAACATGTCCTTTGATGATCGGACATACGGCAATCTCACCATGCCCGCCGGCGAGTACGATGCCCTGCGCATTACCATTGGAAAGGCAGAGGGGCAGAACTGGTGGTGCGTCATGTATCCGGCGCTGTGCGTTCCCAATGCGTGGAGCGCAGACGGCGACCGCCAGACGGAACAGACCAGTTTCGATGAGGCGCAGCAGGATCTGCTGGAGCATCCGGAGCAGTATCGTGTCAAGCTGAAATGCGTGGAGTGGCTGGAACACATGACTGCACGGCTGCACAATGTTTTTGAAAATGAATAAATTGTAAAAAGTGAGAGAAACGGTTGACAAGCGTCTGAAAATGTGCTAAACTGCATAGAGTAAACAAAGAAGAGCATTGCCGTTCTCACCGTTTGGTCTGTTGCCGAAACGGTCAATATTTCGAATCGGTTGCCGTGCCTCTGGCATAACGGCGTGCCGCAGTAGAGATAAGTATGGGAGTGTTCGCAGCGATGTGAACGCTTTTTTTTGTTTGGAATTAACATGTTTGGAGGTGCTGGCTTATCAGCAAACAAGAGCTGCAGATCAATGGAGAGATCCGAGACAGAGAAATTCTGGTAATCGACCAGGATGGAACAAAGCTGGGAACAATGTCTGCAAAAGATGCGCAGAAACTTGCCTACGAAAAAGACCTGGATCTGGTGAAGATCGCACCGCAGGCGAAGCCGCCGGTGTGCCGTATCATGAATTACGGAAAGTATTGCTTTGAACAGCAGAAACGGGAAAAAGAGGCACGGAAAAATCAGAAGGTCGTTGCGATCAAGGAGATCCGTATGTTCTCCGCCATCGATACCCACGATTTTGAAACCAAGATCAATCAGGCGAAGAAATTCCTGCAGGGCGGCGACAAACTGAAGGTGTCCGTTCGCTTCCGTAAGCGTGCGATTGCGCATCCGCAAATCGGCGAAGAGCTGCTGGAACGCTTCAAGGAAGCGTGTGCAGAGGTCGGTGTTGTTGAGAAGCCTGCGAAAATGGAAGGCCGTAGTATGGTCATGTTCATTTCACCGAAAGCATCGAAGTAACGAGGAGGAATCACCATGGCAAAGATCAAGACAAAGACACATTCCGGCGCAAAGAAGCGTTTCAAGATGACTGCTTCCGGAAAAGTGAAGTATCAGAAGACCAATAAAAGACACAGACTGACACAGAAGGATACCAAGCGCAAGAGAATTGCACGTACTGTTGGTATCGCAGACAGCACCAATGCACCGGCACTGAAAAAGCTGATGCCGTATCTGTAAGATTGGTCGGATTCAGAAAAAACGGAGGTAAAGAACTATGGCACGTATTAAAGGTGCAATGATGACTCGCAAGAGAAGAAATAAGACCCTGAAGCTGGCAAAGGGCTACTGGGGCAGCAAGAGCAAGCACTTCAAGATGGCAAAACAGGCCATTATGAAGTCCGGCAATTATGCGTACATCGGCAGAAAGCAGAAGAAGAGAGAGTTCCGTCAGCTCTGGATCACTCGTATTTCCGCAGCCTGCAAGATGAACGGCATCAACTACTCCCAGTTCATGAACGGCTGCAAGAAGGCTGGTATCACCCTGAACCGCAAAATGCTTTCTGAGATCGCAATTCATGACGCAGCAGGCTTCACTGCTATCGTAGAACAGGCAAAGGCTGCTCTCTAAGGAACGAACGCGAAACACGCTCTGCAACATACGGAGCGTGTTTTGTTGTATACGGCGGAGTTTTTGCCGGAAGGAGAATCATGGAACCATTTCTGAAAATTTCTGCACGGGAAAATGCGGCAGTCAAGATCTACCGCAAGCTCGCCTCCAGCCGGAAAGAACGCATGCGGGAACAGCGGTTCGTTCTGGAGGGACTGCGGCTGGTGGGGGACGCTGTGAAAAACGGTGCGGCGCTCACCCATCTGTTCTGGACAGAGGACGGCTATGCACGCTGGCAGGCGGAGCAGATCCAGGCTGATTTGAGAGAAACTCGTTGTGCGCTTATTTCAAATGAGCTTGGGAAAGAGCTGTCCCAGACGGAACACTCCCAAGGGGTCTATGCCATTTGCCGGATGCCCCAGCAGCCGGCACTGTGCGACCTCGTTCACGCCGGCGGCATTTACGCCGTGCTGCACCAGCTTCAGGACCCCGGCAATGCCGGCATGGTGCTGCGCACCGCAGATGCGCTGGGACTGGACGGCGTGATCTACAGCGCCTCCTGCGATATCTACAGCCCCAAGGTGGTGCGTGCCACCATGGGGTCGCTGTTTCGGATGCAGATCTGCTGCACGGCGGAAATCGCACCGGTTTTGGACGCATGCCGTGCTGCCGGCGTGGAGAGCTGCGCAGCTGTTGTGAGCGGACCGGCGGAGCTGGTCGGCTCGTGTGCCTTTTCCGGCGGAACGGCAGTCGTCATCGGCAACGAGGGAAACGGTCTGCCGCCGGAGGTCGCCGCAGCCTGTGACCGCCGTGTGACCATTCCCATGCACGGAACGATCGAGTCCCTGAATGCAGCCATGGCGGCAGGTATTATCCTGTGGGAAGCGGCAAAGGCAGAGAAGAGGTGACAGCGCCATGGAGGAAATACGCTGCCTTTTGTGGCTGCTGATGGTGTTCGGGACGGCGAGCCCCAAGATCTGGACGGTGCTCCACCACTGGAAAACGCCTCAGAAAGCGTGTGAAGCCCTGCGGGATTCGTCCGGCGCCAGCCAGCAGGGGCTGCCGTCCCATGTTGTCCGGCGGATGCATCAGATTCATGCGGCGCAGGTGGACGAGGTGCTGGCACGGTGCGAGAAGCAGAAGATCTCGATTCTGTGGTATGGCGAGCCGGAATATCCGGAGGAACTTTTTGCCATTGTGAATCCGCCGGTGCTGCTCTTCTATCGGGGGGATCTCTCCGTGCTGCGCGGGACGCTCTCTCTAACGGTGGTGGGAACCCGCCATCCGTCGGAGTACAGCCGCAGCGTTGCGTGGAAGCTGTGCCGGGATCTGGTGCAGCTGGGCTTTGTGATGGTCACGGGATTTGCCGTCGGCATTGACATCATCGCCAACCGCTGTGCGCTGGAGGCGGGAAAGCCCAGCGTCGCCCTCATGGGCTGCGGTCTGGACATCGCCTATCCCCAGCAGCACTTTGAATTGAAGGAGCAGATCACCGCCAACGGACTGATTCTCTCTGAGTTTCTGCCGGGAACACCGCCTTCGCCGGCGAACTTTCCCATCCGCAATCGGGTGCTCTCCGGACTGACTATGGGAACGCTTGTGATTCAGGCACCCCAGCGCAGCGGAACACTCATCACGGCGGAGAACGCCATGGAGCAGGGACGGGATGTCTTTTGTGTGCCGCCGGCAAACATATTTGACAAACAGTATCAGGGTGTGATAAAATATCTTCGGGACGGTGCCATTCCAGTCTTTGACTGTCGTGACATCGTCTATGAATACTATACCAACCACGCTCACCAGATTGACGGGTCTGTGCTGTATGACGAAGACCGCAGCAAATCGGACAGTATGGTCATGACGATGGGCGAGGAAGCGCAAGAGAAAGAGAAAAAGGCGAAGAAACCGCCGGAGTCCCCGGAAATGCCGCAGGTTCCGGCAGCGCTGCCTGCCGAACCGGAACCGGAGCAATTGCCGGAACCGGCGGAATCGGAGGCACCTGCGGAGCTGGAGGAACTGGACGAGTCAAGCCGCCGGATCTACCAGCTTCTGCGGGAGAATTCCCCCATGCACATCGATGCTATTGCGGCAGCGGTGGACATGGAGATGGAACAGCTGACGGAAACGCTGACGATTCTGGAACTGAACGGCGTGATTACACGGCTTCCCGGAAAACAATTCCGGATTATGTAGGAAAGGAGCCTGTGCAGAGATCTGCACCAGTGAGATAGTAAGAGAGATATGTCAAATTTAGTCATTGTGGAGTCGCCGGCAAAGGCGAAAACCATTCAAAAATATTTGGGAAAGGATTACGATGTCATCGCCTCCATGGGGCACATTCGTGATCTGCCAAAGTCTAAGCTCGGCGTGGACGTGGAACACGGCTTCCAGCCGCAGTACACCGATATGAAGGGCAAAGAGGACGTCATCAAGAAGCTCAAGGAGCACGCCAAAAAGTGCGACCGTGTCTATCTGGCGACCGACCCGGACCGTGAGGGGGAGGCGATCTCGTGGCACATTGCACAGCTGCTGCATTTGGATATGAATGCAGACGACCGTGTGGAATTCAACGAGATCACCCGAAGCGGGATTCAGGCGGGAATGAGCCACCCCCACAAAATCGATCTGGATCTGGTCAACGCCCAGCAGGCACGCCGGATCTTAGACCGTCTGGTGGGCTATAAGCTCAGCCCGTTCCTGTGGAAAAAGGTGCGCCGCGGACTCTCCGCCGGCCGTGTGCAGTCGGTGGCAGTGCGTCTGGTGGTGGATCGGGAAAACGAGATCCGTGCATTTGTGCCGCAGGAATACTGGTCAATCGACGGCAAGTTCTGCGCACCGCCCTCCCGCAAGGTGTTCGGGGCAAAGCTGGTGCGTGTGGACGGCGAACGAGTGGACAAGACAGAGATTCCGGATAAGGCGGCAGCCGA
>NZ_FR898048.1:21054-26630 GCF_000437175.1 Ruminococcus sp. CAG:330
CAGCCGATGCCCTTCTGGCACGGCTGCAAAATGCGTCGTACTCCGTACAGAATGTGAAAAAGCGTGTGACCAGGAAGCATCCGGCACCGCCGTTTATCACCTCCACCCTTCAGCAGGATGCCTCCTATCGGCTGGGCTTCCAGTCGAAGCGCACCATGAAAGTGGCGCAGGAGCTGTATGAAGGCGTGGAAGTCGCCGATCTGGGCGCAATCGGTCTAATTACCTATATGCGTACCGACAGCCTGCGCATCTCGGCGGAAGCACAGCAGGCAGCTTCGGACTATGTGATGGAGCAGTACGGTAAGGAATACCTGCCGGCGCAGCCCCGTGTCTACAAATCCAAGAAAAATGCGCAGGATGCCCACGAGGCAATCCGTCCCTCTGTGCCCAGCCTGACACCGGCACGGGTCAAGGCGAGCCTGACGGCCGATCAGTACAAGCTGTATAAGCTGATCTGGGAGCGCTTCATTGCCAGCCAGATGGCAGATGCCCTGCTGGATACCGTATCCGTGGACATCGAGGCAGACAACTGCATCTTCAAGGCAACCGGTTCGACGGTAAAGTTCGAGGGCTTTACGGTGCTGTACGATGAGGCGAAGAATGAGAAGGGCGAGAACAAGAATCTGCCGGAGCTGGAAAAGGGCATGGAGATCAAGGTGAAATCTCTGGAGGGTAACCAGCACTTCACGCAGGCGCCGCCACGCTACACCGAGGCGACGCTCATCAAGGCGCTGGAGGAAAACGGCATCGGCCGTCCGAGTACCTATGCGCCTACCATTACCACCATTACCTCCCACCTCTACGTGGAACGGGAGGGCAAGCAGCTGAAGCCCACCGTTCTGGGCGAGGTGACCACAGAGCTGATGAAAGAACATTTCCCCAACATTCTGGATGTCAAGTTCACCGCAGAGATGGAGAACAATTTGGATGACGTGGAACGTGGCAACAAGAGTTGGGTCGCAACACTGGAGGACTTCTACGGCGATTTCTCCAAAACCTTGGAGACCGCCGAGGAGAAGATGGAGGGCAAACGTGTCAAAGTGCCGGACGAGGAGACCGATGTGGTCTGTGACCAGTGCGGCAGAAATATGGTCATCAAGATCGGCAGATTCGGACGCTTTTTGGCGTGCCCCGGTTTTCCGGAGTGCAAGAACACCAAGAAGATCGTGCAGGAGACCGCCGGAAGCTGTCCGTTGTGCGGCGAAAAGATCATCCTGAAAAAGTCCAAGCGCGGCAGAAGCTTCTACGGATGCAGCGCCTATCCGGACTGTAACTTTATGACGTGGAATGTGCCCACAGAGGAGAAGTGCCCCCAGTGCGGCTGTACACTCTTCCAAAAGGGCGGCAAATCCGGCACGCTGGTGTGCGAGAAGCCGGACTGCGGCTATTCCCGTCCGGTCGGCGGAGGTGCATGATGGCAGAAGTAACCGTAATCGGCGGCGGACTGGCTGGCTGCGAAGCAGCTTGGCAGCTGGCGGAGGCTGGCTTTTCCGTGCGTCTGCTGGAGATGAAGCCGGTGCAGTATACGCCGGCGCACCGCTATGAAGGCTTGGCGGAACTGGTTTGCTCCAACTCCCTGAAAGCCGACCGCATCAATTCGGCAGCAGGACTGCTGAAAGCAGAGATGACCCGTCTGGGGTCGCTGCTGATGCGCTGCGCCAGAAAGTCTGCGGTTGCCGCAGGGGGCGCACTGGCGGTAGACCGGAAACAGTTCTCCGATCTCGCCACAGAGGCGATTCGAAATCACCCTAACATCACGCTGGAAACAGCTGTGGTCACGGAAATTCCGGAGACTCCGACCGTCGTCGCCACCGGTCCGCTTACCGACGGCGCACTGGCGGCGGACATTGAAAAGCGCTGCGGCACACGGCTGAGCTTTTTCGATGCGGCAGCGCCTATTGTCAGCTTCGAGAGTTTGGACAAGGAGAAAGTGTTCTTTGCCGCACGCTACGGCAGAGGGGACGCAGACTATATCAACTGCCCCATGAACAAGGAGGAGTACGAGAACTTCTATCAGGCGCTGATCACCGCAGAGCGTGCACCGCTGCACGACTGCGACAAGGACGCCTTTCGGGTGTATGAGGGTTGTATGCCCATTGAGGTGCTGGCATCCCGCGGAATGGATACCATGCGGTTTGGCCCCATGAAACCGGTGGGACTCACCGACCCCCGCACCGGACACCGCCCGTGGGCAGTGGTACAGCTGCGGCGGGAAAATCAGGAGGGCACCATGTATAATCTGGTGGGCTTCCAGACCAATCTGAAGTTTCCGGAGCAAAAGCGTGTGTTCTCCATGATTCCTGGACTGGAACACGCCGAGTTTCACCGCTACGGCGTGATGCACCGGAATTCGTTTCTGGACAGCCCCCGCCTGCTAGATGCGGACTACCATTTTCGTGGACAGGACGGGCTGTATTTTGCCGGACAGATGACCGGTGTGGAAGGCTATATGGAGTCGGCAGCGAGCGGCATTCTCGCCGGAAAGAATCTGGCACGCCATTTGCAGGGCAAAGCACCGCTGATCCTGCCCAGAGAAACCATGATGGGCGCACTGGCAGCGTATATCAGCAGTGCTCCTACGGAAAACTTCCAGCCCATGGGTGCCAATATGGGGATCCTCCCCGATCTGCCGGAGCGCATTCGCGGAAAGCAGGAGAAGTATCAGGCATATGCAGACCGTGGCATGGCAGCGCTGGAACAATATCTGCGTGATGCGGAACAATAACACAAGGGAGATCAGATATCTTGAATATTTTAATCGACGCATTCGGCGGGGATGATGCACCGCTGGAGGTAATCAAAGGCGGTGCGCTGGCGGTGCAGCAGCTGGGCGTGACTGTGACGCTGGTGGGCGATGAGGGGAAGATTCGTGCCTGCGCCGAAAAAAACGGACTGTCTTTGGACGGCATGGAGATTCTCCACGCACCGGCGGTGTTTGACATCCACGAAGAGCCAACCACGCTGCTGAAACAGCATCGGGACACCTCCATGGCGGTTGGCATGGAGGCGCTTCACAACGGCAGGGGCGACGCCTTTGTCTGTGCCGGAAGCACGGGTGCGCTGCTGGTCGGCTCGACCTTTTTGGTAAAGCGCATTCCCGGCATCAAGCGTGCCGCAGTTGCGCCGGTGCTGCCCACGGAGACCACGCCGTTTCTGCTGATCGACGGCGGCGCCAACAATGACTGTCGTCCGGAGATGCTGGTGCAGTTCGCCATTATGGGCAGCGCCTATATGCAGAATGTCATGCATGTGGAAAAGCCCCGTGTGGCGCTGCTGAATGTGGGGGCTGAGGAGACCAAGGGCAGAGAACTGGAACTGGAGTCCTATGTGCAGCTGGAACAGGCACCGGTGAATTTTATCGGCAACATCGAGGCGAGAGAATTGCCCACAGGTGCGGCAGATGTGGTAGTCACAGACGGATTTACCGGCAATGTGGCACTGAAGCTGTACGAGGGCATGGGCAAGTTCATGGCGCATCAGATGAAGGGTAACCTGTTCTCCGGCTTTGCCGGAAAGCTGGCAGCGCTGCTGATCCTGCCGAAGATCAGGGCGCTCACCAAGAAGATGGATTATAAGGCAGTGGGCGGTGCTGTGATGCTGGGCGTGCAGAAGCCCGTGGTAAAGGCGCACGGCAGCTCAGATGCGCAGGCATTTTTCAATGCCATCCGACAGGCAAGGGACTGTGTGGCCGGCAATGTGGTACAGATGATTACAGATACCATTGGAACGTCAGCCAAGAAGAAAGACGGAGGAAAGTAAAAGATCATGGAGCATACAGAATACGTGGACTTGGCGCAGTTTGAACGCTATATCCGCTATCATTTTCAGAATAAACATTTGCTGCTGGAGGCACTGTCGCACTCTTCCTATGCCAACGAAAAGCGTAAGACCCGCAAGTGCAACGAGCGCTTGGAATTTTTGGGAGACAGCGTGCTGTCCATCGTGGTTTCGGAATTTCTGTTCCGGAAATATCCCGATCTGCCGGAGGGCGAGCTGACGAAGCTCCGTGCCTCCATGGTCTGCGAAAAGGCGCTCCACGTCTTTGCACAGGAGATCCATCTGGGCGAATTTCTGCTGCTGGGCAAGGGCGAAGAGCACACTGGCGGCCGGGAGCGTGCGTCCATTCAGGCGGACGCTTTTGAGGCAGTCATCGCTGCCATCTTTCTGGACGGCGGAATGGAGGCTGCCAAACGCCACATTCTGCGGTTCATTCCCAACGATCCGGAGGAGGAAGAACCCATCGGATTTCAGGACTACAAGACCCAGCTCCAAGAGGTGATTCAGCAGAATCCGGAGGAAAAAGTGGAGTATGTGCTGGTGGGCGAATCCGGCCCTGACCACAACAAGGCGTTTCAGGTGGAAGTTTGCCTGAATTCCAACGTCATCGGCACCGGCGTGGGACACAGCAAGAAGGCTGCGGAACAGCAGGCTGCCAAGGAAGCGCTGTCCCTCATGGGCTATGGCAAAGCATAAGACGCTGGCGTTTTTCATTCCCCATCTGGGCTGCCCGCACCAGTGCAGCTTCTGCGACCAGCGTACCATCAGCGGAATGGTGCATGCCCCCGCACCGGCGGAAGTGGCACAGACTTGCGGGGAAATGCTGGAACGCAGCGCACCGCTGGAAGAAGCGGAGATCGCCTTTTTCGGGGGCAGCTTTACAGCGGTAGAGCCGGCGTATCAGACAGCACTGCTGGAAGCAGCACAGCCCTTTCTGGGTGCCGGAAAGTTCTCCGGCATTCGCATTTCCACCCGACCGGATGCCATCAGCGATGCCGTTCTGGAACGGCTGAAGCGGTATCATGTGACGGTGGTGGAATTGGGGGCACAGAGTATGTCGGATGCTGTCCTCGCTGCCAATGCACGTGGACACACGGCGGAGGATGTGCGCCGTGCCAGCGCAGCAATTCGCCGTGCCGGTATTTCGCTGGGATTGCAGCAGATGGTGGGCTTGTACGGCAGCACATTGCAGGATGAGTACGACACACTGGAACAGCTGCTGGCCTGTCAGCCGGAGACGCTGCGCATTTACCCCACTGTGGTGCTCGCCGGAACAAAGCTGGCGGAGTACTGCGCTGCCGGTGTCTATCCGCTGCTTTCGCAGGAGGAGGTGCTGGACTACTGCGCCGATGCCCTGTGCCGCTGCCGAAACGCCGGTGTACGGGTCATCCGGATGGGACTGCACGACACGCCCTCGCTGCGTCAGAATATGGTTGCCGGATATTTTCACCCCGCCTATGGAGAATTGGCGGAATCCCGCCTGTATTTCCGGCAGCTGAAACGGGCTGCTGCGGACTGTGGAGAACCGGAACTCTTTGTGGAAACCGCACCACGCACGCTGAGCAAGGTGCTGGGACAGCACGGCTGCAATCGGCAGGCGCTGGCGAAACAGGGTGTGACCCTGCAAGTGGCGGAGCATGCTGCAGTATCGGCCGGAACGCTCCGGGCGAACGGAAAAGCATATATAATCGACACAGAAAGGAACGAGCTGCGATGACACGCAAAAAGACATGGCTCTGTCTGGGGGCTGCCCTGCTGATTCTGGCGGGAACAGCTGCCGGCGGTTATTTCTGGTATCG
>NZ_FR898048.1:26650-39648 GCF_000437175.1 Ruminococcus sp. CAG:330
CTGGTATCGGTGCAGACAGAGCCAGCTGGTGACAGTCACCGCAGATCAGGCGCAGGAACTTCCGGCGGAATCCGTGGTGTATTTCCGGCAGAAAGACGACCGCTGGAGAGCCGATGCGCTGGGCGATTCCAGATATCACATGGCGGATTCCGGCTGTCTGGTGTGCTGCGTAGCATCGGCGCTGCAAATGCAGCACCTCTCTGTGGAGGGTCTGCCGGCAGATGCTGATGCCGGACAGGTGAACGAATTTTTTTCGGCGCACGGCGTCTATGACAGCGAGGGCAATTTGCAGTGGGAGGTATTGGAGCAGGTGACCGGACTCACCGCAGAGGAGCGTGACGCTGCTGCGCTGGACGAGTGCCTGCAAAATGGCGATGATCCCATTGTGCTGGTGAAGATGCCGAAAAGCGGCAGCTTTCATTTTGTCCTGCTGGTGGGCAGTTCGGACGGCGAGTACCAGTGCATGGATCCGCTGCAGCCGGAGGAGCAGACCGTTCCGCTCTCTTACTTCGGCAGCCGGATTTACGGGATGCGGGTCTTACATGCGTGAGTGCCGGATCCCAAAAAGAAAATCCAAATTCTGTTCTGTATTGCTCATCTAAAATGAAAATCAAAGTTCCCAATATATCCATATATTTTTAGGACAATACATCTCAACAATATAAAAAAGAATTGGGACTTAGATTAAAAGGTGAATAAATGAGTATTACAATAGATAATTCGACGAATATTATGCATTGGGAACACGACGATGTATCATATGAATATAAAATTGATTCTACTGGACGGGCATTTGCTTACATGTCTGGCGATTATATTTTTATTGAAATATATAACGAAGGTTGCTCATCTCATAGAGTGATTTCTGTTAAGGGTGAAAATGTAATTTGGTATAATGCTTTAGGGAATGTGAGTATTTTCACTGATTCGTTGGTCACTCTACATTTTTCAGGCTTTCGTGATTTATGCTTAGCATCGCCTGGATATTTTATTTTGACAGATACTCAGTTGATAAAAATAGACAATTATGGAAAAGAAGTTTCTAGGATTTCACCTCCTTCGGGATACAAGTTTTCAAGATTCTTTTGTTCATCTCCTCTATCTGTAATTTGTGAGCAAATCACTGGTACATCTGATAAATACGGAAGAAACGACTGGAAATTTGAATTTGATTCATTATTGCTTGAATGGAAATTGATATCCGTTGTTCAATGATTAGAGTATATATGAATTTTGCAACTGATAAACTTGATACCAGTTATGAGTATGATGATTTAAGTGAATCTAACTCAAGCCCAGAGGATGAGTTTACTGTATGGAAAGAGGGTGTTGTGAAAACTTTGGAGATTTAATTTGAAATGATTACTGGACATCAACAATGAGCTGCTTTGTTGCTGGGACTCTAATCATGACGGCGGTTGGACTCGTTGCAATCGAGAACATTAAAAAGTTGTGAGGTTACATATGTTAGTGTTTAAATGCTATCAATAATGAGGTTAAATCGTGTATTGCTGGTGATTAGGCTAGTTGAGATTTTGGTGTTTCACTTTCTGGTGTAAATCATCAGCGGCAATACATTAGAGAATTGGGACAAAAGAAAAAGAGGTGAGATCAAAGCATGTATCTGCAATCCTTGGAGCTGCAGGGCTTCAAATCCTTTCCCGATAAGATCAAGCTGACCTTTGACAAGGGGCTGACAGCAGTCGTCGGTCCCAATGGCAGCGGAAAGAGCAACATCGGTGATGCCGTGCGCTGGGTGCTGGGGGAACAGTCCACCAAGACGCTTCGTGGCAACAAGATGGAGGATGTCATTTTTTCCGGCACGAAAACACGGAAACCCATGGGGTTTGCCGCAGTTACGCTGGAGATCAACAACGCAACCGGTGAACTGGGGGAGGAATATGGTGCGGTAGTCAGTGTTACCCGAAAGCTGTATCGCAGCGGTGACAGTGAGTACCGTATCAATGGCAAGAGTGTCCGTCTGAAAGACGTGACGGAGCTGTTTATGGATACCGGTATGGGACGGGATGGCTATGCCATCATCGGACAGGGACGCATTGCGGAGATCGTCAGCGCCAAGAGCACCGACCGGCGGGACATTTTCGAAGAAGCAGCCGGTGTGTCCAAGTTTCGGTATAAGAAACAGGAGGCGCAGCGAAAGCTGGACGGCGCACAGGAAAATCTGGTGCGTCTGCTGGATATTGTGGCTGAATTGGAGGCACGGGTAGAGCCTCTGCGGAAACAGGCGGAAAAGGCAAAGCAGTATGTGGAGCTTGCCGGACAGCAGAAGCAGCTGGAGGTCTCCCTCTGGGTGCGCCGGCTGATGGCGCTGCGGGAGAAGCTGACCGCACTGTCGGACGGCTGCCTACAGGCGCAGGCGGAGTACCAGAATGCAGAGCGTGAGGTGCAGCGTGCGGATACGCAGGTGCAGGAGGGCTACCGTAAGATGCAGGAGAGCACTCTGCATATGGAAGAGCTTCGGCAGAAACTGCGGGAGGCAGATCAGGAGACGGCGAACCTGCAGTCCGCCATTGCCGTCTGCGAAAACGAAGTGGTGCACAGCGAGGGCGCAATCGCCGAGCTGGAACGCCAGATGGCACTGATTGCTGAGCAGTCCGAGGCAGCAGAGAACCAGTTTCTGGTGCTGCAAAAAAGGCAGGCGGAACTGGAACAGCGTCAGGAAAAATTGCAGGCGCAGAGCGGCGAAGTGGAACAGCGGTGGAAATCGCTGGAACAGGCGGCAGCTCAGCAGGGCGAGGCCTGCGAAAAGAGCAGCGCACGGATGCAGCAGCTTCTGATGCAGCAGAGTGAACTCCGTGTGATGCAGGAGACGGCAGCCGGCCAGCAGCAGGAACTGCGGGCGCAGATCACCGAACACGCCATGCGTTGTCATGCGCTGGGACAGGCAAAGGAGACGCAGCAGTCCGCCTATCAGACGGCGGAACAGCAGGCGGCTCAGGCAGCGGAAACGCTTCAGCAGGTACAGAACCGGCGGGACGGCTTCCAGCGGCGCTATGCCAATTCTGTGCAGGCGCTGGAAAACGGCAAAAAGCAGCAGGAACAGGCGGCGTTTGCTCTGCGGGAAAAGCGCCAGCGCCAGAAGCTTTTGCAGGACATGGAGCGAAACATGGAGGGCTTTGCCGGAAGTGTCAAGTCGGTGCTCCGTGCAGACGGCGGAAAGCCTCACGGCGTTTTTGGCACAGTGGCGCAGCTTATCACCACCAATTCCCGCTATGGCGTGGCGCTGGAAACGGCGCTGGGCGGTGCGATGCAGAATCTGGTGGTCGCAGACGAAAACGCAGCGAAGCAGTGGATTCGCCATCTGGCAAAGAACCGTGCCGGACGTGCGACGTTTCTGCCGCTGACCTCTGTGCGGGGCAGAACGCTTACGGAATCCGGTTTGGAGCGCCACGAGGGCTTCATTGATCTGGCGTGCAATCTGGTGCAGTATGATCCGCAGTATACGGAGATCGTCCGGTTTCTGCTGGGACGCATTGCGGTGGCGGAGGATCTGGATACGGCAACGGCGCTTGCCAGGGCGTATCAGTACCGCTTTCGCATTGTGACGCTGGACGGGCAGATCATCAATGCCGGCGGTTCGTTCACCGGCGGTTCTGCCCAGCGCTCCGGCGGAATGCTCACACGGCGTGCCGAGCTGGACAGCCTTGCTGCTGCCATTCGGACACTGGAAGAGCAGGAGGCGCAGGCTTCCGCAGCGCTGGAAAAAGCAAAGCAGCAGTCCCGGCAGCTCCAACAGCAGATGGAGGCGCTGCAGGACGAGTGCCGGCGTGCGGAATCGGCGAGCCTTGCTGCCAATGCACAAGTGGAAAAGTTCTATTATGTGCAGCAGCAGGCTGCGGAACGTCTGGAAGAGGCACAGCAGCAGCACAGCGCCTGTCAGCAGCGCCTGAGAGAAACCGAACAGAGTCTGCGCACCGCACAGGAAAAGGCAGTGCAGACTGCCAAAGAACTGGAACAGGTGCAGCAGAGCATTCAGCAGGAGGGCGACAAACGTCAGGCACTGCAGCAGCAGCAGGAGGAACTGGCACAGCAGCGTGCGGAATTGAAAATCCAGCTGGTTTCCTTAGAGAAGGATCGGGAACAGCTCGCTGAGAGCCTCTCCCAGCAGACGCAGGCGCAGCACTCCATGGAACAGCGTCTGGCGCAGACCAGGGCGGACATCGCTGCACAGAACGGGAAGATTGTTCAGAAAAAGCAGCAGGCGCAGGAGAACCGGGCACGTCTGGAACAGCTGAAAACAGAGAGCAAGACCAATGCGGAACAGATTCAGCATTGGCAGCAGGTGCACGACACACAGGATCAGAACATCCGGCAGATTCAGGCAGGGCTGCGGGAGATCAACGACAGCCGGGAGAAAATCTCCGGCGAGATCAGCCGTCTGGAGGAGCGGAAAATTGCCGTCCAGAGCGACTATGACGGCGTGGTGCGCCAGCTGATGGAACAGTACGAGCTGTCCGTCTCCGAGGCACAGCAGGCAGCACAGCCGCTGGAGGATTTGCAGGCGGCGCAGCGGGAATTGCAGAGCCTGAAAGCAAAGATTCGTGCGCTGGGCACGGTCAATGTGGCGGCGATCTCCGAGTATGAGGAGGTCTTTGCACGGTATCAGTTCCTGACCGCACAGGTACAGGACGCACAAAAGGCGAAGCAGGAGCTGGAGGACTTGATCGAGTCCCTCACAACGGAGATGCAGCGCATCTTCTCCGAGAGCTTTTCCATCATCAACCGGAACTTTCAGGAGATTTTCCGGGAGCTGTTCGGCGGCGGAGAGGCACGGCTGGAGCTGACCGATCCGGAACAGGTGCTGGAATCCGGCATTGAGATCAAGGTTGCCCCGCCGGGAAAGGTCATCAAGAACCTGATCTCCCTGTCCGGCGGCGAGCAGTCTTTTGTGGCGATCGCCATTTACTTCGCCATTCTGCGGCTGCGTCCCTCGCCGTTTTGTATTTTGGATGAGATCGATGCGGCGCTGGACGAGGGCAACGTGCGGAAGTATGCGCAGTATCTGCGAAACTTTACGGATACCACGCAGTTCATTCTGGTAACGCACCGCCGGAGCGCCATGGAGGAGGCAAATGTGCTCTATGGCGTGACCATGCAGGAGGACGGCGTTTCCCGTCTGCTGCGTATGGAGCAGGAGGAGTTCGCCGGTCTGGAGGAATCCGCTGCTCCGAGAGGATAACACGACAGGAAAGGATGAGTGGACATGGGTTGGTTTGGCAAGAAAAAGGATAAGAAAGAGAAAAGCGTTCCGTTCTGGCGGCGTGGCAGGGAAACCGAGAATCTGGTAGAAACAGATGCGCCGGAGAGCACCGAGGAGGCGGAGGAGATCGCTGCTGCTGCGCTGGAAGAACAGGAGACGCAGGAGCAGGACGAGATCGAACGTGCACGGCAGGCGGCACTGGAAGCTGCGGAGAAGTCCGAGCTTCGGAAGGAGGCCATTGCGCTGGCACGGCAGGCAGCTATGCAGGCATCCGGAGAAACAGAGGAAGCGCCGGAACCGGCAGAGGATTCGGCGGAAGACGATGCAGTGCCGGAGAAAATGCCGGAAGCAGAGGAGCCGGAGCAGCCGGAAGAATCTCCCGAAGCGGAAGCGCCGGAACAGGATGCGGAAGCAGAGGAAACGGAGCCGGCAGAAGCATCGGAGGATGCAGAACCGGCAGAAGAACCTGCGGAAGCATCAGAGCCGGAGGAAGCAGAGCAGCCGGAAGAACCGGAGGACATCTCCGGGGAATCGGAGGAGGTCCCGGAAGAGGAGCCGGAGAAGCCCAAGAAAAAGGGCTTTTTCACCAAGATTCGGGACGGTCTGCGGAAAACCAAGGATGCCATGATTGCTCGGATGCAGCAGGTGGTCAACACGTTCACCAAGATCGACGACGACCTGTTCGATCAGCTGGAAGAGACCATGATCATGAGCGACCTCGGACCGGAGACCTCCGTGGAGATCTGCGAGACGCTGCGGAAACGGGTGAAAGAGCGTGGCGTGACCGATCCAAGCCTGATTATGGGCATGATTCAGGAGATCATCACCGAGATGCTGGGCGAGGATCAGACGCTGGAGTATCCCACCAAGCCCACCGTTGTGGTTGTCATCGGCGTCAACGGTGCCGGAAAGACTACCACCATCGGCAAGCTGTGCCATCAGCTGAAATCCGAGGGCAAGAAGGTTTTGGTTGCCGCTGCGGATACATTCCGTGCAGCTGCCATCGACCAGCTGGAAGTCTGGACGCAGCGTGCCGGCGTGGATATCGTCAAGCACGCCGAGGGTTCGGATCCGGCATCGGTGGTCTATGATGCCATTGATGCTGCCAAGGCACGTGGCTGCGATGTGCTCATCTGCGACACTGCCGGACGGCTGCACAACAAGAAGAACCTGATGCAGGAGCTGGCGAAGATCAACCGCATCATTGAAACACGGGCGGAGGGCTGCCATCAGGAAGTGCTGCTGGTACTGGATGCCACCACCGGACAGAATGCTGTCAATCAGGCACGGCTGTTTCAGGAGGTTGCGAATATCACCGGCATTGTGCTGACCAAGCTGGACGGCACCGCCAAGGGCGGCATTATCGTTTCCATCCGCAATGAACTGGGCATTCCGGTGAAGCTGATCGGCGTGGGAGAAAAGATTGAGGATCTCCAGCCGTTCCACGCCGAGGACTTTGTCCGTGCTCTGTTTGTCCCCACAGAGGAGGAGTCAGAATGAATCGAATCGTGATCGCATCGAACAACGCCGGAAAACTGCGGGAAATTCGGGATATCCTACAGCCCCTTGGCTTTACCGTGGTCTCCCAGCAGGAGGCAGGCATTTCCATTGAGGTAGAGGAAAACGGCGAGACGTTCGCCGAAAACGCAGCGCTGAAAGCACGTGCCGTATACGAGGCACTGCACTGTCCGGTTATCGCCGACGACAGCGGACTGCTGGTGGATGCGCTGGACGGCGCACCGGGAGTACACTCCCACCGCTTTGCCGGAGAGGGCGCTACGGATGCAGACCGGAATGCGAAGCTGCTGGAGCTGCTGGACGGTGTTCCGGCAGAAAAGCGCACGGCACGGTTTGAATGTGTGCTCTGCTATGTAGATGCAGCCGGAGAGACCCATTTCTTTTCCGGCACCTGTGAGGGCAGGATCGGCACAGCGCCGGCAGGGGAAAACGGCTTCGGCTATGACCCGCTGTTCTGCGTGGGCGACCGCACCATGGCACAGATGACAGAGGAAGAGAAGAACCAGGTCAGCCACCGTGCCAATGCACTGGCGGAGCTGGCACGATATTTTCAGGAAAAGTAAGGAGAATCACAGATGTTGACAAGCAAACAGCGTTCGACACTTCGCGGCATTGCCAGCAAGTATGAGACGATTTTACAGGTGGGAAAGGGCGGTATCAGCGAAGCACTGGTGCAGCAGGTTAAGGATGCGCTGCGGAAGCGTGAGCTGATCAAGATGCGTGTGCTGGACAACTGCCCGCTGGATGCCCGGGAGGCAGCCGAGGAACTGGCAGCCCGGACAGGTTCGGAAGTGGTACAGGTCATCGGCAGCCGCTTTGTCCTGTTCCTGCGCAATCCCAAGGAACCGGTCGTGCAGTTCTGATGCAGCGCATCGGACTGTTCGGCGGCAGCTTTAATCCCATCCATAACGGCCATCTGCATCTGGTGCAGACGGCAAAGGAGGGGCTTGGGCTGTCCCATGTGTATCTGATTCCGGCACGGGTCTCGCCGTTTAAACAGACGCAGACTCCTGCTGTTTCGGCAGAAGACCGCCTTGCCATGTGCCGTCTTGCCGCAGCGGAAGTGCCGGACTGCAGCGTGGATGCCTGCGAATTGGAACAGGCACGTGTGAGCTATACCATCTATACAGTACAGGAGTTTCACCGGCGGTTTCCGGAGGCGGAGCTGGTGCTTCTGCTGGGCAGCGACATGTTTTTGCAGTTCCAGAACTGGCATCGCTGGCAGGAAATTCTGGAGCTTGCCGCACTTGGCGTAGTCTCCAGAGAAAAGGACGATCAGCAGGCACTTCTGGCACAGCAGCAGTTTTTGTTGCAATATGGCAAAATTTTTGTTTGCCATGCCGCAGCCTACACCATATCTTCTACAAAAATTCGGGAAAGCATCAAAAATCACAAAGATTTTTCTTGCTATTTGCCGCAAAAAGTAGTACAATATATAGTATGTCATCGATTGTACCAGTCGGAAGAAATGATGGAGGGAGCATCTTGCGATGAAAGTGGATTTGAAGTCCTATGAACAATATCTGAAAGAGCACCTGTCGGAAAAACGGTTTCAGCATTCCGTCAATGTCTCGGAGGCGAGCGCAGCGCTGGCGGAACGCTTTGGCTGTGTGGATCCGGAGAAAGCACGGTTTGCCGGACTGGTGCACGATATCTGTAAGGAAGAACCGGAGGATGTGCAGTACACCTGGATGATGCGCTCTCCGATGGATGTCTGCGAAGAGGAGCGAAAGGCGTTCAAGGTATGGCACGGCATTGCCGGCGCAGAGATGCTGCGGACGCAGTTCCATGTGACCGATGAGGACGTGCTTCGTGCCGTGCGGTTCCATACCGTGGGACGCTGCGGCATGTCTCCCCTGGAGCAGATCGTCTATCTGGCAGATATGATCTCGGCAGAACGGGACTATCCCGGCGTGGAGGAAATGCGCCGGAAGACACAGGAGAGTCTGGCGGACGGAATGTATGCCGCACTGGTGGCATCGCTTCAGAAGTTGCTCCATCGTGGCGCACTGATCCCGCACCATACGGTAGAAGCCTATAATGAATACGCCGCAATGCTGCAAAAAAAGGAAGGATGAATCTGGCATGGCAAACAAACGCAGACCGGACAGAAGAAGCAGGGGTGCTGCACCGCAGGAATACGGGTATGTACCGACGTCTTCTCAAAAGAAACGTGGAACGCTGCGGGATAAGCTGATCATCGCAGCGAGCATCATCGTTAGCGTGGTGCTGATTTTGACCATGGTTTTGAACGTACCGATCATTGCCTATGAAACGGTGGATGCAACAACCATCACCACACGTCAGGTTTCCATCATGAAATACTGGAAGCTCTGGCAGCCGCTGGTGCAGCAGGAGGGCACGCTTTCCAAGGTGGATTCGGCAGATGCCTCCGCACTGAAGCTCAAGAGCGATCTGGACGGTGATCGGGATGACGGTCTGGATCTGAATCAGACCATCGAGGGACAGTATACCATTCTGTTTCTGGGCATGGACGAGAGCGGCGAGCTGTCCGACGTGGACTGGATTTTGCAGCTGGATCTGATTGACGGCACCATGAACATCCTTCAGATTCCCCGTGACTGCTACATGCCGGACTATGCCTCCTATTCCACGGCAAAGTTCAACAGCATTTACAGCGGCGGACAGGAAACCGGCGTCACACCCATTCAGCGTGTGGTAAATGCCATCGAGGAAAACTTCTGCGTTTACGTAGACTGCTATGTCAAGCTGAACTGCAAAGATATCGCCAACATTGTAGACTCCATCGGCGGTATCCCCATTACCCTGCCGGAGGAGATTCTCTATGAGGCAGACAAGGTGCTGCCCGCCGGCGAACAGGTGCTGGACGGACAGCAGGCAGAGTGGTTCGTCCGCTTCCGCCACGACTATGCGGAGGGCGACATCGGACGTGTCAAGGCGCAGCGTATCTTCCTGGCAGCAGCCATGCAGAAGATGCTGAACATGAGCCAGACCGAACTGATGAGCGCCATGCAGAAAATTTATAAGAATCAGTGGATTGCCACCGACCTCTCGCTGGAACAGGTCAGCATGGTAGCAGATTTCGCCTCCGCCCGTCTTTCCATGGACTCCGTCAACGTCTTTATGGTGCCGGGCGAGGGTGCGACCTACTATCCTGGAGACGGCTCCAGCCAGTCGGTCTATTCCATTCATAAGTCGGCGACCATCGGCATTTTGAACGCCCACTTCCGCCCGTATCAGAACGAGATCTATCCGGAGGAGAGCACCATTGTTGAACTGGTGCCGGAGGGCTATTATCAGGCGACCGCATATGACGACACACAGGAAAATCTCTCGGATATCAGCGACGGAAACACTGAGGACGGCGCACAATAACAGCGAAGAAAGGATTATGATATGACACAGCAGGAAATACTGGAAGTGATTGTGAAAGCATTGGACAGCAAGCGTGCAGAGGATATTCAGGTGCTGCATGTGGGCGAGCTGACCATTCTGGGCGACTATTTCATCATCGCCAATGGTACCAGCACCACCCACACCAAGACACTGGCAGACGAGGTGGAGTACCAGCTCTCGGAACGGGGTCTGGAACCCATGCACCGGGAGGGCCGCGGCAACGGCTCCAACTGGATCGTGCTGGATTATGCCGATATCATTGTGCATATTTTCTATAAGGAAACCCGTGATTTTTACCAGTTGGAACGCCTCTGGGCGGACGGCGAGCCGGTGGACATCTCCGCTTGGACGAAGGCAGAACAGTAAGCGCCGGTGCGCATGCAGAACGCTGTGGAAAGGATGATTTTGTATGGCAGAAGCAGGAAAAAAGTGGGTATTTGGCATTGGATTGTATTTGGTCGTGAAGTCGGTTCTGAACCTGATTCTCGGCTTCTCCGGCGCCAATATTGTGATGCTGATCCTCGCCGTTGCGGCGCTGGTGCTGATGCTGGGACGGATCCCGTACATTCAGTACATCGTCGCAGTATGGCTGGTGCTGATGTTCCTCGTCAATCTGGGCGGCAACCTGAGCAATCTGGGAAGCCAGTGGATCTATCTGCTGGAAGGGCTCCTGGATGTCGGCGCTGCTGCAGTGTTGGTATTTGAAAAGAATGTTAGGGCGTTTTTTGGTAAATAACAGCGGGAAACCGAAAAAGTCAAAGACGGAATGGCGAATACTTTTTGTGGTTCTTGTCTTTTGGATCGCAGTGCTTGTCAAATTTCTTTTACCGGACGGCAGATGGCAGATAATGCGTCAGCTACAAGATGAATATGGGGAAGCGTTTACGATTTGTGATAGCCATATTCAAAAGACAGACAGCGGAATCTATACTTTTTATACGGTTTCACCGAAAGAAAATCCAGATGTGGTGTTTATTGTCATATCCGGTTGGTCAAAGGGTCGTTGGGATGGTTTGCTGCCAATCTGGCATTTTCCGCACAAAAGTGTGCGTGAGAATTATAAGACAGCTGCCTGGGCGGCTTTTTGTCAGGAGCATCAAATCAATACGATGGTAACAGAAGAATTTGTCATGGCATTCGGGACACCGCAGGAGAGTGAACATCTTGACTTTGATTTTATTGAGGGGAATCCCTCTTTTGATATGACGTCGGACAGCTTTTCTGAAACAGCAGAAGAGATCTACGCACTTTACTGTGATTTTTGGGATACGTCGCCGTTTTCTCATCTGAGAACCGAACCGGACAATGCGTATCAGACCACATACGCAATCTATGTGAAGTTTTACCATGCCGGACGGGAAATTGAGAGAGAGGACAGTCATGTTCGTATAAGATGCCAGTTTGACCTGAATGAAACATGGAGCTGTGACAGTATCGAAGAAAAATTGAGAGAAACGGCGTCACAGCCCTGGAAATATGTTGAGTAAATTATAATTAAAGGAATGATACACATGAGCAACAAGTATGATTTTGCCGCAGTGGAACCCAAGTGGCAAAAGTATTGGGAGGAACACGGTTCGTTCCGTGCAAAGGAAGACCACACCAAGCCGAAGTTCTATGCGCTGGTGGAATTTCCGTACCCGTCCGGACACGGCATGCACGTGGGCCACATCAAAGCATATTCCGGTCTGGAGGTTGTCAGCCGGAAGCGCCGGATGCAGGGCTACAATGTGCTGTTCCCCATCGGCTTCGATGCCTACGGTCTGCCGACGGAGAACACCGCCATCAAGACCGGCGTACATCCCCGCAAGGTAACCGATGACAACATCGTGAAGTTTACCGGACAGCTCAAGCGTGTGGGCTTCTCGTTCGACTGGTCGAGAGTGATCGATACCACTGATGAGCATTACTACAAGTGGACCCAGTGGATTTTCCTGAAGATGTTCGAAAAGGGACTGGCATTCCGTGACAAGACACTGGTCAACTACTGCCCCAGCTGTAAGGTCGTTCTGTCCAACGAGGATTCTCAGGGCGGTAAGTGCGACATCTGCCACAGCGAAATCGTGCAGAAGACCAAGGAGGTCTGGTATCTGCGCATCACCGAGTACGCAGACAAGCTGCTTCAGGGACTGGAAGAGGTGGACTATCTGCCCAACGTCAAGCTTCAGCAGCAGAACTGGATCGGCAAGTCTACCGGCGCATTCGTGAACTTCGCCGTGAAAGAACACGCAGACGAGAAGCTGCGCATCTATACCACCCGTCCGGACACCCTGTACGGCGTGACCTTTATGGTCATCGCACCGGAGCACCCCATCATCCAGAAGTATCGGGACAGCATCGCCAACATCGCCGATCTGGATGCCTATAAGGCAGAGTGCGCCAAGAAGAGCGAGTTCGAGCGGACACAGCTGGTCAAGGACAAGACCGGCGTGAAAATCGAGGGACTCACCGGCATCAACCCCATCACCGGCAAGGAGATTCCCATCTACATCTCCGACTATGTGATGATGGGCTACGGCACCGGTGCCATTATGGCAGTGCCGGCACACGATACCCGTGACTATGACTTTGCCAAGAAGTTCGGCATCGACATCATCGAGGTCATCAAGGGCGGCGATATCTCCAAGGAAGCTTACACCGGCGACGGGGAAATGGTAAATTCCGGCATCCTCAACGGCATCACCAACAAGAAGGATGCCATCGAGAAGATGCTGGAAGTGCTGGCAGAAAAGGGCTGCGGCGAAAAGGGCGTGCAGTACAAGATGAAGGACTGGGCGTTCAACCGTCAGCGCTACTGGGGCGAGCCGATTCCCATCGTGTACTGCCCGAAGTGCGGTATGGTACCCGTGCCCTACGAGGAACTGCCGCTGCGGCTGGCGCC
>NZ_FR898048.1:39690-67687 GCF_000437175.1 Ruminococcus sp. CAG:330
GCGAAAGTCCGCTGGCAAAGATCGAATCCTTCGTCAACTGCAAGTGCCCCAAGTGCGGTGCGGCAGCAAGACGGGAAACCGACACCATGCCCCAGTGGGCAGGGTCTTCCTGGTACTTCCTCCGCTACTGCGATCCGCACAACGACAAGGAATTTGCATCCCAGGAGGCGCTGAAGTACTGGATGCCGGTTGACTGGTACAACGGCGGTATGGAGCATGTAACACGCCACATGATCTACTCCCGTTTCTGGCACAAGTTCCTGTATGATCTGGATCTGGTGCCCACCTCTGAGCCGTATGCAAAGCGTACCGCACAGGGTCTGATCCTCGGCCCGGACGGCGAGAAGATGTCCAAGTCCAGAGGCAACGTCGCAGACCCGAATGATGTAGTCGATGTCTATGGCGCCGATGTGCTGCGTCTGTACGTTCTCTTCATGGGCGACTATGAAAAGGCTGCGCCGTGGAGCGAGAGCAGCGTCAAGGGCTGCAAGCGCTTCGTAGACCGTATCTGGGCATTGCAGGACAAGGTGACTGACAGCGACAGCTACAGCGATGCGCTGCGCTCCAAGATGCACAAGACCATTAAGAAGGTGTCTGAGGACATCGAGGCAATGAAGTTCAACACTGCCATTGCTGCTATGATGACATTGCTCAACGACATCTACGATGCCGGCTCCATCACCAAGAAGGAGTTCCGGGATCTGCTGATCCTGCTGTATCCGTTTGCACCGCACATCTCTGAGGAGCTGTATCAGGTCATCGGCTGCGAGGGCGTGCTCAGCGAACAGGAATGGGTGACCTATGATGAGGCGCAGTGCGTGGACGACACCATCGAGATCGTTGTCCAGATCAACGGCAAGGTTCGTGCAAAGCTGGAGATTCCGGCAGATGCCGAAAAGGATGCCGTTCTGGCACAAGCAGCCGCAGAACCGAAAGTTTCGGAAGCAATCGCCGGAAAAACAATCATAAAGCAAATATATGTACCAAAGAAACTTGTCAATTTTGTGGCAAAATAACAAAAAACAAATTTGTTGGAAAAATCTCTTGACATCTTGTGCAATATGTGGTACAATAATCTATATTGCAAAAAATGATGACACAATGACAGGTATTGCTAATCTCTGGCAGCCCGGTTTCGGTCGGGAAGCCAGTTAGATAAATTGGAAATCTGGTTACGGCTGGATGGAAGATTAGCCTCTGCCGTAGTGGCAAAGGGAGGGAAATGTAAGTGGCAGAAGTTCGCGTTGGTAAGAACGAGTCTTTGGACACCGCGCTGAAGCGTTTTAAGAGATCTTGTGCGAAGGACGGCGTTATCGCTGAAGTCCGCAAGAGAGAGCATTACGAAAAGCCTTCGGTAAAGCGTAAGAAGAAGTCGGAAGCTGCTCGTAAGCGCAAGTATTAATCCAGAAATTTGCGATACACAGCATGCGGGCGCACTTGACGAAAGTGCGTCCGTTTTTTTGTGCGGCATTTTTCGACAGGGTTTGATGACCATGGAAGGAGAGAGGGCAATGCTGTTCCACGCAAAACTTGCGCTGCGAAGCGTCTGCGATATCACGCCGGAGCTGCTGGGAAAGCTGGGCGTGCGGGGACTTTTGCTGGACATTGACAACACGCTGACCACTCACGACAACCCCACGCCGGCACCCGGTGTGGAGGGCTGGGTGGCTGGAATGCAGGCGGCGGGGATTTCCCTGTGCCTTGTGTCCAACAACCACCCGCCGAGAGTCGAGCCGTTTGCCAGGCGGCTGGGGCTGGATTTCGTCTGTGAGGGGAAAAAACCGCTGACGAAGGGATATCGGGAGGCAGTGCAGAAAATGGGACTGTCACGAAAGGAAGTGGCAGCGGTGGGGGATCAGATCTTTACTGATGTGCTGGGCGCAAATTTGTTTCGTGTGCCCTGCATCTTTGTATTCCCCATGGAAATGGAAAAAACGAAGTTTTTCAAATTCAAGCGCCGGATGGAGGTGCCCTTTTTGCCCCGCAAAATTTATGAGGGGCCGGAGGTCGCAAAGTCCGGCAGGCAAGGAGTCGATAGCATATGATCAAAAAAGTATTGGTGATTCATGGACCGAACCTGAATCTGCTGGGCGAACGGGAGCCCGGCGTGTACGGAAACACCACCTTCGCCGATCTGAACCGTCAGATTCTGGATCGTGCCGAGGGACTGGGGCTGGAGTGCGAGATCTTCCAGTCCAACCACGAGGGTGCGATCATCGACAAGCTGCACGCAGCACGGCACACTTTTGACGGCGTTGTCATCAATGCCGGTGCCTATACCCACTACAGCTATGCCATTCACGATGCCATCCACGACATTCGCATTCCCTGCGTGGAAGTGCACATCAGCAACATCTATGCACGGGACGAGTTCCGTTCCCACTCGGTGCTGAGTCCGGTTTGTGCCGGAACGATTGCCGGCTTCGGCATCAACGGCTATTTTCTGGCGCTTCAGGCACTTTCCGAGATGTAAGGGGGCGGGGACATGTCAAATCCAATTCAAAAGCTGATGGGGCTGCTGCCTGCCAGAATTGACTGCGCCATCATCCAGTCCGATGTCAACCGGCGCTATTTCACCGGAATGCTCTCCTCCGCCGGAACGGTGGTATGCTTTCGTGAGGTTTCCTATCTCATCATCGACTTCCGGTATATTGAAAAGGCACGGCAGTGCGTGACAAATTGCCGTGTCATTGAACAGCACGACCTGATGTTTCAGATTCAGGAGCTGCTGCGGAAGCATGGTGCAAAGACGGCAGCAGTGGAGTCCATGACCATGACGCTGCATGATTTCGCTGTGCTTCAGCGTGCGCTGGAAAAACAGGTGCAGCTGGATCGGAGCGACGTGCTGAGCCGTGCCATCTATGACTGCCGCACGGTGAAAACGCCGGAGGAGATCGAAAAGATTCGAAAGGCACAGCGTATTGCAGAGGCGGCGCTGGCGGAAACGCTGAACTATATCCGTGTTGGCGTTTCGGAACGGGACATCATGCTCTACCTCAACCACGCCATGCTTCAGCGTGGCTCTGAGGGGGAGTCATTCCCCACCATCGCACTCACCGGTGCAAGGACTTCTATGCCGCACGGCGTTCCCACGGCGGAGGCAAAGGTGCAGTCCGGCGACTTCGTGCTCATGGACTTCGGCGCAATGGTGGACGGCTACCACAGCGACATGACCCGTACCGTCTGCGTGGGACAGCCCACAGAGCGGATGCGTGAGGTGTACGGCGTGGTACTTCGGGCACAGGAGGAGACGCTGCGGCTCGCCAAAGCTGGCGTGACCGGCAGGGACATGGATGCCTGCGCAAGAAAGATCATCACTGACGCCGGCTATGGCGACAACTTCGGGCATTCGCTGGGACACGGCGTGGGCATGGAGATTCACGAGTACCCCAATGCTTCGCCGGCATCTCAGGCAGTGATGGCAGAGGGCAACGTGGTCACGGTAGAGCCGGGCATCTATCTGCCGGGCGAATTTGGCGTGCGCATCGAGGATTTCGTGGTGATCCACGAGGGCGGATGCGACAATCTGACGGAGGCACCGAAGCAGCTGATTACGCTGTAAAAGGAGATTGACACAATGGGAATGTATGCAGGCTATTACCAGATTTCCGACACAGAACTGGAACATCTGCGGCAGCTGGAGGAACGTGCTCTGGTGAAACAGGCGGAAACGCTGACAGAGGACGAAACTGCGGAAGCGTGTGATCTGGACAAGATGTGGGATGCGTTGCATTTTGTGCTGACCGGAGATACTCTGTCCGATGCCGCAGACCATGATCCATTGTCAGAGGCAGTGTGCGGCAGCGACTTTCTGGCACGGCAGCTGCATGTGGGCGGCATTCCGGCAAAGCGTGTGAAAGAAATTGCACAGGCTCTGCACGAGGTGGATTTTGCCGCACGTCTGGCAGCCTTGCAGATGTCCGATTTTGCAGCGGCAGATATCTATCCTGCCATCTGGGAAAGACCGGCGGAGGAAGACGATATTCGTGCGGAACTGCCGGCGTACTTTGCGGATTTGCAGGCATTCTATGACAATGCCGCAGAACAGGGTAACGCAGTGCTGGTGATGATCGGCTGACCGGTGCGGTGCCGCCGAAAGATTTTTCCAGTAAAAACGTAATTTTTTTTGCGGAAAGTCTTGCAAAGCGGGCAATTATGTTGTATAATAAAGTTAAGCAATGTTTTTCTGAGGGGATTTTCCAGGCTGTTGCCGGAGCTCCTTTCTCGTTGCAGCAAACACAGGAATAAAACGGAGGTTTCATTTTATGATTTCAGCAGGCGATTTCAGAAACGGCGTAACATTTGAACTGGATGGAAACGTTGTACAGGTTATCGAATTTCAGCACGTAAAGCCGGGTAAGGGTGCCGCATTTGTCCGCACCAAGTACAAGAATGTTATCACCGGTGCAGTTGTAGAGCGCTCTTTCAACCCTACGGATAAGTATCCGACTGCTTACATCGAGCGTAAGGACATGCAGTATCTGTATGCAGACGGCGATCTGTACTATTTCATGGACATGGAAACATATGAGCAGCAGCCCATCGACAAGTCTAAGCTGGGTCCGGCTTTCGCATTTGTCAAGGAGAACATGGAAGTTAAGGTTCTGTCCTACAAGGGCAACGTATTCGGCGTAGAGCCGCCGTACTTTGTAGAGCTGGAAGTTACCGAGACAGACCCGGGCTTCAAGGGCGATACTGCTACCAACGCTACCAAGCCGGCAACGCTGGAAACCGGCGCAGAGATCAAGGTTCCGCTCTTCATCAATCAGGGCGATATGATCCGCATCGACACCAGAACCGGCGAATACATGGAGCGTGCATAAATCCCAAAAGGCAAGAAACAGAATCCCTGCAAAATGTGCAGGATTCGGAACAGAACAGGAGGCAATGGTATGAATCTGACGGATAAAATGGCATATCTGTGTGGTATGGTTGACGGCATGGAGCTGGATCTGACAAGCTCCAAAGAGGGAAAGGTACTGGGCAAGATCCTCGATGTGATGCAGGAAATGACCGCTTACATCGTTGATCTTCAGACACAGGTAGACGAGCTGACAGATACCTGCGATCTGCTGGATCAGGATCTGGGCGATCTGGAGGACATTGTCTTTGACGAAGATGACGACGAGGACGATGACGAGTACGACGATTACTATGATGAGGACGAGGACGACGAGGTTCAGTACGAGACCGTTTGCCCCACCTGCAAGAATACCATCGTTCTGAGCGAGTCGATTCTGGACAAGGGTGAAATGCCATGTCCGTGCTGCGGTCAGAAACTGGAATTCGGCGATGTGACAGAAGCTGATTTCGCCGAGGACGCAGACGAAACAGAATCGGAAGACTGAATCAGACTCTGAGAACCTCGGCAGAACCTGTATGGGATCTTTCCGGGGACAGAGTGCAATGTGACAAAACAGAAATGATAGAAGGAGCCGGCAGAGGTGTCGGCTTTTTCTTTCGAGTGCGTGAAATCCCATGCGGATTCCCATGTGCTCCATGGGGTATCTCCGCAGGACGGAACGCAGTCGGAAGGGGGGTGTACAGGATCGATGCGCTGAAAAGCTGTCGGATGCTGTAAAACCGAAGGATTGCGGGAGCGTGGGGATACCCTTTGTCATTTTTGATGCGACAAAAGACACAATGAGGTGAAAAAATTGTTTCCAATTGTAGAAAAGAAAAGGCTGAACGATGCGGTCGTTTGGGTGAAGCTGAAAGCGCCGCTCATCGCCCGTAAGGTGCAGGCAGGACAGTTTATCATGTTCCGTCTGGACGAGTTCGGCGAGCGTGTTCCGCTGACCGTTGCCGATTATGACCGTGAGGCTGGAACGATCACGCTGATTTTCCAGATCGTGGGAGAATCTACCCGCCAGTTCGCCGCTTTGGAAGAGGGCGATTCGATTCTGGATCTGGTAGGACCTCTTGGCATGCCCACAGAGATTCCGGAGGGCACAAAGTCCGCTTGCGTCATCGGCGGCGGCGTGGGGTGCGCCATTGCTTATCCGCAGGCAAAGCAGCTTCACGCCAAGGGCATTGCCGTGGATACCATTGCAGGCTTCCGCAGCAAGGACATCGTGATTCTGGAGGACGAATTCCGTTCGTGCAGCGACAATCTCTATCTGTGTACCGATGACGGCTCCTATGGCACCAAGGGCTTCGTGACCAACGTGCTGCAGCAGCAGCTGGAGAGCGGAAAGAAATATGACGTGGTCATCGCCATTGGACCGGTGCCCATGATGAAGTTTGTCTGCCAGACCACAAAGCCGTATGACCTGCCTACGATCGTATCCCTGAACCCGATCATGGTAGACGGTACCGGCATGTGCGGCGGCTGCCGTGTGACGGTTGGCGGGAAGATTCGCTATGCCTGCGTGGACGGGCCGGACTTTGACGGACATCAGGTGGACTTCGAGGAACTGATGCGCCGCAACGGCACATACCGGGAACAGGAACAGCACGTGTGCAGACTGCATCGGGAAGGGGGCGCACAGTAATGGCAGGAAAATTTAACATGGCACAGCAGAAAGTGCCCATGCCGGAGCGTGACCCCAAGGAACGTGCGAGATGCTTCCAGGAGGTTGCCATGGGCTATACGCCGGAACAGGCAATCGAGGAGGCAGGCCGCTGCCTGCACTGTAAGGCGAAGCCCTGCGTCAGCGGATGTCCGGTAGGCGTGCCGATTCCGGACTTCATCGCAGCAGTGGCAGCCGGAGATTTCCTTCAGGCATATGACATCATTCGCACCACCAACAGCCTGCCCGCCATCTGCGGACGTGTCTGCCCACAGGAAAACCAGTGCGAGGGCAAGTGCGTTCGTGGCAAGAAGGGGGAGCCGGTCGCCATTGGCAGACTGGAACGCTTTGTGGCAGATTACGCCAGAGAGCACGGCTATGCCGGCAATCTGGAAAAAGCGCCTGCCAACGGCAAGCGTGTGGCAATTGTCGGCGGCGGTCCGGCAGGTCTGACTTGTGCCGGCGATCTGGCACGTCTGGGCTATCAGGTGACGATCTTCGAGGCATTTCAGGTGGCTGGCGGCGTGCTAATGTATGGCATTCCGGAATTCCGTCTGCCCAAGTCCATCGTGCAGCAGGAAATCAAGACGCTGGAAAAAATGGGCGTGGAGATTCAGCCGGACATGGTCATCGGGAAGATCCTCTCCGTGGATGAGCTGATGGAATCCGGCTATGATGCGGTATTCATCGGCTCCGGCGCAGGTCTGCCCCGCTTCATGAACATTCCCGGCGAGGCGCAGGTGGGCGTTTGCTCGGCAAATGAGTACCTTACCCGAATCAACCTGATGCACGGTTATGATGATAACTATGCAACACCGGTCATTCGCTCCAGGGCGGTTGCTGTGGTCGGCGGCGGCAACGTGGCAATGGACGCTGCAAGAAGTGCGCTGCGTATGGGTGCGGAGCATGTGTACATTGTCTACCGCCGTTCCGAGGCAGAGATGCCGGCACGTCTGGAGGAAGTGCACCACGCCAAGGAAGAGGGCGTGGAGTTTCAGAACCTCTGCAATCCCGTGGAGATTCTGGGCGACGAGAACGGCCGTGTCAACGGTCTGAAGTGCATCCGGATGGAACTTGGCGAACCGGATGAGAGCGGTAGACGGCGGCCGATTGCCATTCCGGACAGCGAATTTGTGCTGGATGTGGATACCGTGATCATGGCAATCGGCACCTCCCCCAACCCGCTGATCTCTTCCACCACAGAGGGACTGGACACCAATCGCTGGGGCTGCCTGATCGTCAACGAGGACATGGCAACCACCAAGGACAAGGTCTATGCCGGCGGCGATGCCGTAACCGGCGCAGCAACGGTCATCCTGGCGATGGGTGCCGGAAAAACAGCGGCTGCTTCCATTGACGAAATTCTGTGCGGAAAGGCACAGACGGAGTGAAAACAGCCACAATGAGAGAAAGGGCTTTGAAACATGAGTAAGAAATTTGCAAGACTGGGACTCGCTGCCAGCACCGCAGCACTGACGGGTGCACTCTGCACCGTAACCGCATTTGCTTCCAGCGGAAGCGGCTCTTCGAGCGGCTCTGCCGGCGGTATGGGAACTGTGGGCTACCTGATCTTTATGGTGCTGCTGTTCGCAGTGATGTACTTCATCCTGATCCGTCCGCAGAAGAAAAAGGACAAGGAAGCCAAGGCAATGCAGGGCGCACTGCAGATCGGCGACGAGATCGTGACCATTGGCGGTATTGTTGGTCTGGTGGTTCAGGTCAATGAGGACACCATCGTCATTGAGACGACCGGAAACCGCAACAAGATTCGCCTGAAGAAGTGGGCGATTCAGGAAAACCTGACCCTGTCGGAGAATACCAAGCGGGAGCAGGAGGCAAAGATCGCCGCTGCCAAAGCCAAAAAAGAGGGCAAGAAGAAAAAGAAGGATGACGACACCACTGGGGATGGCGGCATCCTGAAGGACTAAGAGCTTGTGTTCATAGGCGTCTATCTACGTCTTTTCGGCAAATTTTGTTGCATACTGCGTTAAAAATTCTTGCCATACGAAAGTATGCCCGCAAATTTTTGCCTTGTCTGCAAAAAAATTTGCTCGAAAATCCGCATATATTTCCTATGAATACAAGCTCTAAGCTTAATTTTTACGCCAAGACAGCAGACTGTATGCAAAACGCATGCGGTCTGCTTTTGCGTTCTATCGCCCCCGCTGCTTGCATAAGCTTGGAGTAACACCAAGGGCAGAGGAGGGAACGCCATGCAGACAAGGAGACAGCCGCCACGGAAAAACATTTGGGAAACCGGCGTGTGGTTTCTGTTGCCGGCCGTTTTCGTGGGACTTGCTATACTCTGCGGAATGGTGCTCCTGTTTGCGCTGCTGCTGTTGAAAGCGGATGCGCCAGCGTGGATGGAAACCCTGCTGGCGCTAGCTGCGCTGCTGACTGCCGGCTATGGCATGGGACGCTTTGCCGGTTACCGGCGGCACCGCAAAGGGCTTCGCACCGGCCTGCAGTGCGGTGTGCTGTTGTATCTGCTGCTGGTGCTGGCAGGTGTACTGTGGCTGCATGAGGCGGGCACGCTGTGGAAAGGGCTTGTGCTGATGCTGAGCAGTGCGACCGGCGGAGTGGCTGGTGTCAATCTTCCACGAAAGCATCCTCCACGATAGGGGGAAAGCATAGGAAAATTATCGGTTAATATGTAAACTTTTTTCCGTTCCCGTGCGGAACGCTTGAAAATGGGACGAATTTGTGATATAATGAGAATAAATTTTTTGGGGGAGGGTTTCGAATGAAGCACATCAAGACCATCAACAAGGCTAACCTGAAGGCATCTGCTGAAAAGGGCGGCTGCGGTAAGTGCCAGGCTTCCTGTCAGTCTGCATGCAAGACTTCCTGCACAGTAGCAAACCAGAAGTGCGAGCACTAAGCGCATTTCAAGGCACGCATTACCGGACGATCGAACAGGCTTGAAAAAGCCATGGAGGAAAAGGGGCAGCTTGTTGTCCCTTTTCTTTTATCCCATAGACGATCAGAGTCTGTTTCGCAGCGTTGCAGGCTCTTGGAGTTGTAGAAAGAGGAATTGTAATGATCCATAAGTATAAATTGGGCGATTATAATATTGTGTTGGATGTCAACAGCGGTGGCGTCCATGTGGTGGACGAGCTGACCTATGACATGCTGGACAATGTGCAGCCACCGTTTGCGCCGGTCTGTCCGCCGGAGGTTGTGGAAAAGCTCTCCCGCTTTTATGCGCCGGAGGAAATCCGCTCCTGCTATGCCGAGGTACTGGAGGCATACGAGGAGGGCATCCTGTTTTCGCCGGATGACTACGAGAAGTACGCCAACTTTGCCGTGGCTTCTCCCATCAAGGCGATGTGTCTGAACATCGCCCACGACTGTAACCTCCGCTGTAAGTACTGCTTTGCCTCCACCGGCGATTTCGGCGAGGGCAGAAAGCTCATGTCCTATGAAACCGGAAAAAAGGCAGTGGATTTCCTGCTGAAAAATTCGGGAAACCGTGTCAATCTGGAGATGGACTTTTTTGGCGGAGAACCGCTGATGAACTTCGAAACCGTCAAGAAGATCGTGGAATATGCTCGTTCGCAGGAGCCGATCTACAATAAGAAGTTTCGGTTCACCATCACCACCAACGGCATGCTTCTGACCGATGACAAGATCGATTTCATCAATCGGGAGATGTCCAATGTGGTACTGTCCATTGACGGCAGAAAGGATGTCAACGACCGTATGCGCCCCCGTGTGAACGGCAAAGGCTCCTATGACCGCATCATCCCCATGTACAAGAAGCTGGTAGACCAGCGTGGGGAAAAGGAGTACTACGTCCGCGGCACTTACACCAAATACAATCTGGACTTCGCCGACGATGTGTTTGCGCTGCTGGATGCCGGATTCGACCAGATTTCTGTGGAGCCGGTTATTGCCGATCCGGAAGAACCGTACGCCATCACAGAGGCAGACCTGCCCCGAATCTTCGAGGAGTACGAGCGCCTGATGCAGAAGATTCTGGACTACGAGGCAACCGGCAAGAAGTTCAATTTCTTCCACTTTATGCTGGATCTGGATCAGGGACCCTGCGCCATCAAGCGCCTGCGTGGCTGCGGATGCGGTAACGAATACGTGGCAATCACACCGGACGGCGACATCTACCCCTGCCACCAGTTTGTGGGCGAGGCAGAGTATAAGATGGGCAACGTGGACGACGGCACATTCAACCAGCAGATGAAGTCCGACTTCGCCAAGACGCACATCTACAGCAAGCCGGACTGCCGGAACTGCTGGGCAAGATTCTATTGCAGCGGCGGATGCAACGCCAATAACTATCAGTTCGCCGGCGATGTGCATAAGGCACACAAGTTGTCCTGTGAGATCGAAAAGAAGCGTTTGGAGTGCGCCATTGTGCTGAAAGCGATTCGCATGGATCGTGCAGCAGCTGCGCAGGAGAGCGAAGCATAAAGGCAAAAAAATATCAGATTCCAAAGACTGTCGAGATTCGGCAGTCTTTTTTGTTGGAAAACTGGCACATCGCACAAAATATTGCAATAAAATCGAGCTGTAGTTTCATAAAATCGAAAAAAATTAGGAAAGGATTGACAAGATAGTGCGAGAAATGCTATACTAAATGTGTCGTTTTCGTGTGGCAGAGCGCCACACGGAGATGCAGGGAAAAAAGAATGGAGGAAAGAGGACATGAAAAACAAAAAATGGATCTCGCTGCTGCTGGCAGGTATGATGGCAGTCGGCACAATGGGCGGTATGGCAGTATCTGCCTCGGAGGCAGAGAGCACATCACCGGCAGCTGCTGGGGAAACCGCAGAGGCACCGGTGGTAGACAGCGTGGAAGAGGCTGTGGAAGTGCTGGGCGTAGAGGAAACCGCTCCGGCAGCTGACGTAACCGTTTCGGTGGACAGTGAGAACAACGCAGCCGTAACCACTGCACCGGCAGAGGAGGCTGTTTCCACAGAGACCACCGCAGCTACTACTGTGGAGCGTGCAGAAGTGACCACGGTTGCAGCCGTTCAGGCAGAGGCAATCCAGACCACCGTCATGACTGGTAATGCGCAGGGCGTTGCACCCACCAACTATTTCGATGATGTGGTTCTGATGCTGGACGTTTCCGGCAGTATGAGCGGCGAACCCATGGAAGCAATGAAGGACGCAGCCGTTGGCGTTTGCGAAAAGTTCCTGAAGGCTGACCCCAAGACTGTGATCTCTGTGGTTGCATTTGGCACAAACGTACAGTCCCTGCGGTACAGCAGCGACTTTACCTCTCTGGCAGCTTACATCCGCTCGCTGAAGGCATACGGCATGACCAATATGTCCGGCGGTATGGAAGAGGTAAAGCTGATCCTGAACGGCAGCAACGGCAAGCAAAAGTCTGTCATCATTATGGCAGACGGCATGCCCAACGAGGGCGGCCATTCGTATGATGCGGACTACGGCTATGATGGCTATCAGAACTATGCGCTGAACTACGACAACAACGGTCTGAAAACTGCTGCCACTGTTTACAGCATCGGTTTCTTTGATTCCTACTACAGCAAGACGGACGAGCAGTTCATTCGGGATCTGGCAAGCGATCCGAAGTACGGCTACATTGTAGAGGATGCCAAGGATCTGGACGGTGTATTCAATATGATTTTCCAGAACATCGCCATTTCCTCTGGAAAGACTAGCGTTCCCACGGCAACGCCCACCACAGACACCTCCTCTTCTCCGAAGACCGGAGACGCGGGTGTCGGTGTGATCGTCAGCGTGATGGCACTGGCAGTTTGCGGTCTGGCACTGAGCAGAGCACGCCGGAAGTAATCGCAGACATACAATCGCAAATCCAGCAAAAAAGAGCTGCTGTACCAAAATCGGTACAGCAGCTCTTTTGCGTTTGTCTTGGAAAGACAGGCTGTTAGAGCTTGTGTTCGTAGGAAATATATGCGGATTTTCGAGCAAATTTTTTTGCAGACAAGGCAAAAATTTGCAGGCATACTTTCGTATGGCAAGAATTTTTAACGCAGTATGCAACAAAATTTGCCGAAAAGACGTAGATAGACGCCTATGAACACGAGCTCTTAGATCAAATCAAAGTGCGCCAGTGCTTTCTCCAGTCCGTCGTCCGTCAGATTTGCCGTGATGTAGTCGGCGTAGGGGTGCAGCATGGGATTGTCACCCATGGCAATGCCTGTGCCGGCAGCTTCCATCATGGGGCGGTCGTTGAGACTGTCGCCCACGGCGTAGACGTTGGCACGGTCGGCATGCAGCAGCGCCATCATCTTCTCTATTCCCGTTGCCTTGGAGCAGCCGCAGGGAACCATCTCCGCAAAGCGGTTGCCGCGGTCGATGTAGTCGAACTTGCCCGTCAGACCCGCCTGAAATGCAGCCAGATCGCTGGCATCGTCATACCAGATGACGAACTTGTCGGTGTACCAGTCCGCATCCTCCGGCAGATTGGAAACCGGCACGTGCTTGCTCTCGTAAAGCGCCAGAAGCTTCTGCAAGTCCGGCAGGATCCGTGTGCCGGGGTCGATGAACATGGCATCGCTGCGCTCATACAGCACTGCCACATTGGTGCGGCGAACCAGCTCTACGATCTCCCGGCTGCATACCGGTGTCTGCTTCTCGTGGAACAGCACCTTGCCGTTATATTCCAGCTCTGTACCGCAGCCATAGACAAATCCGTCAAAGCCGATTTCCCGGAGGAACGGGTCAACATTCATGGCAGTGCGTCCGGTGTTGATGAGGGTGGCGTTGCCTTTTTTGCGGGCAGCCCGAATGGCACGGACTGCGGATTCCGGCAGGTAGCCGTCCTCGGAGATAATGGTGCCGTCAATGTCAAAGAAAATGAAATTTTTCATAAACTCGCTCACTTTATAGGATTCTATCAAATGTTTTTGAATAGGCTGACCATTTCCAGTGCGGACATTGCGCAGTCATAGCCCTTGTTGCCTGCCTTGGTGCCGGCACGCTCGATGGCCTGTTCAATGGTGTCGGTGGTCAGAACGCCGAAGAGTACCGGAATGCCGGATTCCAGTCCAACCTGTGCGATGCCCTTGGAAACCTCGGCACACACATAGTCGTAGTGGCTGGTTGCACCGCGAATGACAGCGCCCACGCAGATGATGGCATCATACCTGCCGGTGTGCGCCAGTTTCTTGGCAGCCAGCGGAATCTCAAATGCGCCCGGCACCCATGCCAGTGTGATGTCATCGCCGTCGGTGCCGTGGCGCAGCAGGCAGTCCTCTGCACCGCCCACCAGCTTGGTGGTGATGAACTCGTTGAAACGAGATGCGACGATTGCGATTTTCAGACCTTTGCCTTCATACATGCCTTCCAGTGTTTTCATGATGTGATACCTCCGTGATTTTTTTCGGCTTCGAGAAGCTCCTGATAAAAGATGTCCAGTTTTCCCACATATCCAGGCTTCCACGGCTTGTTTTTGCCGCAGTAGTGGATGATGCTGGTGTTCTGCCGCACCCAGTCCAGCGTGCGGATGTGACCGGGATGCCGTGCGTTATACATGGTGAGAATGCGGTCGCTTAGATTGTAGCGATAGCTGTCCTCCAGCTGAATCTGCTTGCCGTACAGGGCGGTGATGATGTCCTGATCCGGCAGGAGCAGGCGGTTTTTCTTGTCGCTGATAAATGCCAGCACGTCCTCTGTGGTCTGCTGCTGCCGCAGCTTGGGCAGGTTCAGCAGCATTACGCCGGTGTTGAGGTAGGGGACATCCTCCGTGATGCCCAGCCGCAGGCAGTTCATTTTGTTGAACAGCGCACGCACATGGGTGCAGGCAATGTAAGATGCCCCCTGAAATGGCTTTCGGTACAGCTCTTCTAAGGATCGGATGACAATGGTGTCTGTGTCCAGATAGAGGATGCGTTCCAGATCGTCCGGCAGAAACTGTGCGGCGAAAATGCGGTAGTAGATCTGCTTCGGGTAGCGGCTGGTTTCTGGAAAGTCCCGAAAGAAGGACTCGTCTACCTTTGCCTCCAGAATCTCCGCCTCCGGCACAGCCTGCTGCATCTGCGCCAGATCCTCAGCAGTCAGATCGGAGTGCAGGACGTGTGCGGTGTAGCCTGTCGTGCAGGGATAGCGGACGATGGAGCGCAGACACTGCACCAGCATCCAGCAGAAGTTGCGGTTGATGCAGAATAGTAAGTGCAAGGGAATGTCACCTTCTTAGAAATGCAGATAATGTCCCATTTTGAACTGCTTGGTCTTGAGATACCGCAGATTCTCCGGCTTTTCCGGAATGTCGATGGGAACACGCTCCGCAACGGTCAGTCCGTACTCATCCAGCTCTGCGATCTTTTCCGGGTTGTTGGTCATGAGCCGCAGCGAGGTCACGCCCAGATGCTTCAGGATCTGCGCACCTACGCTGTAGTCCCGCAGATCCGGCGCAAAGCCCAGCCTGATGTTTGCCTCTACAGTGTCCAGACCATCTTCCTGTAGCTTATACGCCCGAATCTTGTTCAGCAGACCGATGCCACGTCCTTCCTGCCGCAGGTAGACCAGAACGCCGCGTCCCTCTGCGTGGATCATGTCCAGCGCACGGCTCAGCTGCTCGCCGCAGTCACACCGGTAGGAGCCGAACACATCGCCGGTCAGGCACTCCGAGTGTACCCGGCACAATACCGGCTTGCCGTCTGCCACATCGCCCATGACCAGTGCCACATGCTCGTCGCCGTTGATGGTGTTGCGGAATCCGAACATCTGGAAGTGTCCGTGGACGGTGGGCAGCTCTGCCCGTGCCACTTCCTCCACGAAATTGTCGTGGTTCCGGCGGTAGCGCTGAAGCTCCTGAATGGTGATAAAGGACAGTCCATGCTGTTTCGCAAAGTTCGCCAGCTTTTCGCCACGCATCATGGTGCCATCGTCGTCCATGATCTCGCAGCAGAGTCCCACCTGTGTCAGACCAGCCAGACGCAGCAGGTCAACAGTCGCCTCAGTGTGGCCATTCCGCTCCAGAACACCGCCGGGCTTTGCCTCCAGCGGGAACATGTGTCCCGGGCGGCGGAAGTCGCCGGGATGCGCTGCCGGATCGGCTGCCATACGAGCCGTCAGACCACGTTCTACGGCGGAGATGCCGGTGGTGGTGTCGATGTGGTCGATGGAAACGGTGAACGCCGTTTCATGGTTGTCTGTGTTGTGGGAAACCATCTGCGTCAGTCCCAGCCGGATGATGTTGTCGTGGCTCATGGGCATGCAGATCAGTCCCTTGGCAGCACTCGCCATGAGATTGACGTTCTCCGTGGTGGCAAACTGTCCGGCACAGATGAGGTCGCCCTCGTTTTCCCGATCCGGATCGTCCGTCACCAGAATGCACTTGCCGTTGCGCAGATCCTGCAGCGCCTCTTCGATGGTGTTATATTCAATTGCCATAGAAATGATCTCCTTCGTTGGATAGTTTGTCCCGCACCTGCATGAGGGTGTAGCCCAGCAGGTTCTGCCCCCGCCATTTTTCCGGCGAAAAACGGTTTTCGTCTGTCATGGACAGTCCGATGCCCCAGATTCTGTCGTGTACCGCACACTCTGCCAGCAGATGGGGTGCTGTTGCCAGCAGTTTCTGGAGAAGCGGCTGGTTTTGCCGGAATTTTTCCAGCAGTCCCTCGTAGACGATCTGCTGCCGGACGGCACTCCACTGGGAGTCCACGTAGTTCCGGACGCTCCGCCCCAGCGCTTTGACCTTGCCTGGGTCGTCGGTTTGCAGAATCTGCTGTGCGGTTTCCATATCTTGAAATTGCAGGGCTTTCCGGTACATCATGTACTGTTCCATGTGGGCAAAGGAAACGCCGTCTTTCTCGAACGGTGAGGGGTACCAGTTGCCCAGATAGCCGTTTTCCTCATCCGGATTGTGAAAGCAAATGACGTGCTTCATCAATATCACTCCTTTTGATCGCTTAACAGAATCCGTTCTGCTGCAGCAGTTCCATGGTGACACCGCCTGTTCTCGGCTGCATCAGCTTCTCTACATACTTTCCGATGATGTCGGTTTCCAGATTGACCATCTCTCCGGGACGGTGGCGCAGCAGGGTGGTCTCCTCGCCGGTGTGGGGAATCAGGCTCACTGTGAAATCCGTGTGGGAAACCTTTGCCACTGTCAGGCTGATGCCGTCAATGGCAATGGAACCCTTTTCCACCACGTAGCGGAGCAGCTCCGGCGCAGCACTGACGGTTACCAGTACGGCATTGCCCTCCGGCTGCATGGCACGGATCTTTCCCGTGCCGTCAATGTGTCCGGCGACAATGTGTCCGCCGAATCTGCCGTCTGCTGCCATGGCACGTTCCAGATTCACTCTTGAACCGGGTTTCAGCTGTCCCAGATTGCTCCGCCGCAGCGTTTCCGGCATGACATCCGCTGTGAAGTGGTCGCTGCCCATGCGAATTACTGTCAGGCAGACGCCGTTCACGGCAATGCTGTCGCCGATCTGTGTGCCCTCCAGCACCTTTGCGGCGGACAGTTCCAGTTCGCACCGGTTGGGGGACTGGTTCAGCCGCCGCACAGTTCCCATTTCTTCTACGATTCCGGTAAACATCTTAGAATTGCTCCTTTCTGGTATATTCCAGAAGCAGATCCTGTCCCAGACGGGTAATGGTGGGTTCGGACAGGAGAATTGCCTCGTCCGGCGTGGCGATGCCCATACCGCCGATGGGGGACAGCCCGTCTCCGCCGAACAGCTTCGGGGCAACGTAGACCTGCACCAGATCGCAGCACTTTTCCTGCAGTGCAGCGGCATGAATGGACGCACCGCCCTCAATGAGCACGCTGTCCAGTCCACGCTGTCCCAGCTGTTCCAGACAGTTCCGCAGGGAGATGTGTCTGCCGTGCAGCTCCTCTCTGGGAATCTGGAACGCTCCGTGCTGCAGGAACATCTCGTCCAGCTCTTCTCTGGGCAGCAGCTTCGCCTCTAATACGGTGACACCGGCTGCTTCCAGCGCTGCCTTTTTGTCCGGATCCGGATTGTAGCAAAAGACGATAACCGGAACTTCCCTGGCGGTCTGCACCAGCTGGCTTTCCATGGGGATTCGCAGACGGGTGTCCAGTACCACCCGCACCGGCTGGGATGGATTCTCACAGCGGCAGGTGAGCATGGGGTCATCTGCCAGCACCGTGCCGATGCCCACACAGATGGCTGCCACACGCTTTCTGGTCTGCTGCACATGGGCACGGGCAGCCTCGCCGGTGACCCATTTGGATGCACCGCCGGCACAGGCGATCTTGCCGTCCGCCGTCATGGCATATTTCAAAATGGTGTAGGGCATTTTTGTGGTGATGTACCGGAAAAAGATGGAGTTCAACTGGTCGCACTGTTCCCGCAGAAAATCCGGAATGACCTCGATGCCATGTTCCCGCAGGAATGCGATGCCCTTGCCGGATACCAGCGGATTGGGATCACGGGAACCGATGTACACCCGGCGAATGCCGCTCTCCGCCAGCGCCTCTGTGCAGGGAGGCTGCTTGCCGTGGTGGCAGCAAGGCTCCAGCGTGACGTAAATGGTGGCGCCGGCCGGATCTTCTGTGCAGTGCTTCAGGGCGTTTCGCTCCGCATGCAGGTCGCCGTACCGGGCGTGCCATCCCTCACCGATGATGCGGCTGTCTTTGACAATGACGGCACCCACCAGGGGATTGGGGTTGGTGAAGCCCGTGCCGCGCTTTGCCAGCTGAATGGCACGTTCCATATAAAAAGAATGCTCCGTCATGAAAACACCTCCAAAAAGTAAAATGGCCCTGTCATGCAGACGCACAACAGGGCAGCTCGCACAGCCATCCGCACAGGACGGCCGGCTGTTATTTTTGTATGGGGAAAACACGTAAATCTTGTTTTGCGTGGCTTCTCTCATCCGGACTTTACCGTCGGTTTCGGAATTTCACCGAATCAGCCAGCGTTTCCGCTGGCTCGCAGACTGCGGCATAAACGCCGTTCACTGCCGGTTCTGAATTGCACAGTACCCTGAAGCTGTTTTTAGTATAGCATGCTTCCGGAGGATTGTCAAGTGGCTTTTGACGGGAAAACGCAAGTTTATTGAGCCGCCGGAAAAAGGGATTCTCTACAGAATGAGAATCCCTTAGAAAAATGGGAAAATTCAATTCACAGGGAATTCATCAAATACGGATTCTCCTATGTTATAATAATGTGGAGTTCGAATTTCACGAAAGGAGCGCTTGATGATGACAGAAGCAGAGATCCGAAAAACGATTGCCGGAAACATTGCAAAGTACCGGAAACAAATGGGCATGACGCAGATCGACCTCTCCGAAAAAATCAACTATTCGGATAAGAGCATATCCAAGTGGGAACGGGGCGACGGGATTCCGGATGTGCCGACGCTGGTTCAGCTGGCGGAGATTTTTGGCATTTCTGTGGACAGCTTGACATCGTTTTCCGAACTACAGCCGGAAGAATCGGATACTCCAAAAAGCAACGCAAAATCGGCGAATTCTACGGAGCGTAGAGTGGATTGGAAGCATTTTTTCATCACTCTACTGTCCGTAGCAGGGGTGTGGTTTGCCGCATTTCTCCTAATCTGCCTGTTTCAATATCTTGCGCCGCACATAGCAGACCAGTGGGATGGCAGGATTCTCTGCTACGCACTCACAGGGATGTTTGTGGTGCTTCTGGTGTTCGCCAGTCTTTGGTGGCCGCGGGCGTGGATTTTTCTTTCGATTACCGGCATCATCTGGAGCGGAGCACTTGCCGTTTTTGTGACGTTCCACGTCATTTCCGGTGCAGCGGTAGTATTTGCGCTGGCTGGCGTGCTGGAGCTTCCGGTGGCGCTGTGCTATTTTTGGCGCTGCGCAGCGGTGCGCCAATGGCTGATTCCGTACCCGTTTCCGGAAAAAAAGACAAAAAATGAACAATGATAAAACGCTTCAGCAGCACTGTGCATTCCGCAGTGCTGCTTTTTTGTGCGATTCTCCAAAGTGTAGAGCGGATTCTCGTGGGAATAGGTGGATTCTCTTCCAGAAAAGGGGTATACTAGATGGTGCAACAACACGAAAGCGAGGAATCCCATATGAACATCACACCGAACATCGGCATCCGCATCTGCGGAACTGGCAGCAGTGTCCCTGCCAAAACCGTGACAAATGACGATATGGCAACTATCGTGGAGACCAGCGATGAATGGATCTCCACACGCACCGGCATCCGGAAACGGCACTTTGCCGACGGCGAAACGAACCTCTCGCTGGGGGCAGAGGCAGCGGAACGGGCGCTGGAGATGGCAGGCATCTCCAGAGAGGAGATCGGCGCTGTCATTTGCGCCACCATCACGCCGGATCACATTGTCCCCTCACAAGCCTGCCTGCTGCAAAAGAAGCTGGGACTGCCGGAACAGATTCTCGCCTTCGACATCTGTGCCGCCTGCACGGGATTCCTGTATTCTCTCCATACCGCCCGCAGCCTACTCTGCACCATGCCGGAGAAAAAGTATGCGCTGGTGGTGGCGAGCGAATTGCTGAGCCGTGTCACCAATTTCGCCGACCGGAACACCTGCGTGCTGTTCGGTGACGGTGCCGGTGCAGCTGTCATTGCGCTGGACGAGAACAGCCGCTATGCCTTTGACTGCGGGGCACAGGGGGATACGGAGGTGCTGTACTGCCCCAAGAGCTACCCCAACACCAATCCCTTTGCAGAGAGCCAGTCGGAACAGCCGGTACAGCAGGTGCACATGGAGGGAAGAGCCGTCTATAGCTTTGCAGTGCACGCACTGTCCGGCTGCATCTCCCGTGTGTCCGAGGCAGCGGGCGGTTTCCCGCAGCATTACGTCTGCCATCAGGCAAACGCCCGTATTCTGCAGGCAGCTGCCAAGCAGCTGGGCGAGCCAATGGACAAGTTCTTTTTGGACATCGCCGATTACGGCAACACCTCGGCGGCATCTATCGCCATTGCACTGGATGACTGCGTGCGCAGCGGCGGAATTCAGCGGGGAGAGAGCCTGATCCTCGCCGGATTTGGCGGCGGACTCAGCTACGGCGCAGCGTATCTCACATTTTAAAGGGGAGGGATTGCCGGATGGAAACCAAGGAAAACACAATTTGTCTGGAATCGCATCGGATCGACAGTGTGCGGCAGCACGAGGCAGCAGCGCTGCGGGAGATGACACAGATGGTGATGGCGGCGGAGAACGGCGGCACGACCGAGGGACTGGAACGGGCGGTCACACAGCTGGAACAGTTTTTGCAGCAGGTGCGCCGGAATTGCCTGATGGATGAGAAACAACGTGCGCTGGAGAAGTTTCAGCAGGAGTTCGAACACGGCTACACATGGAACAGCGGATTTTTCCGGAACGTCCAGCGGTTTGGCAGCCGGACGGCGCTGACGGATCTGGAGAGCGGCAGAAGCTGGAACTATGCGCAGCTGAACGCAGAGGCAAACCGGTTTGCTCACGGGCTGCTCTGCGCCGGACTCCGCAAGGGTGACGTAGTCATGGTGCAGCTGCACAACTGTCCGGAATTTGTGTTCGCCTATCTGGCGTGCCATAAGACGGGGCTGGTTTTCTGTCCGGTGAACTTCCGCCTGTCCGCCAGGGAGATTGCCGACTGCATGGACAACAGCCGGCCGAAGGTCTATCTCATGGAACCGGAGGAGCAGACGGAGGTGGAGCTTGCCCTGACTCATACTGCCCACGCACCGCAGCTGGTGCTGACGACTGCGCCGGCAGGCAGCCGCACCACCTATGTCGCCTTTGCTGCGGAGAATTCCGCAGAAGAGCCGGCAGTGCCGTGGGAGCTGTCCGCCTATGACGAAACGCTGCGTCTGTTCACCTCCGGCACAACAGGCAAACAGAAGAGCGTCTGCCTCACCAGCATCAACGAGGTGCTGTCGGCACACGATGTGATGATGCACTTCCCCTTTGCCTTTTCCGATGTGTCCATGAATACCACGCCGTGGTTTCACCGTGGCGGTCTGCACTCCGGCGGGATCACCCCCACGCTGTACGCCGGCGGAACGGTGGTCATCCAGCGGAAGTTTCAGGCGGCGCAGACGCTGGATGCTGTGGAGCAGCACGGTCTGACGTTCCTCATCGGCGTTCCCAACGTGCTGGAGCTGCTGGCGGAGGAACAGCAGAAGCACCCCAGAGATCTGCACAGCCTGCACGGCATCGTCACCATGGGGAGTCCGCTGGACCGTGCGGACTGCATCCGCTATCAGCAGATTCTGACTCCGAAGATCTTCAACGGATACGGCACCACGGAAACGTTTTGGAACACGTTCCTCCGGCCGGATGATCTGCCGCAGATGGCTGGCAGCGCCGGACGTGCCTGCGCCGATGACGATGTGCGTGTGGTTCGGCTGTACGAGAACCGCACTGCAAAGCCCGATGACCTTGCAGCGCAGGACGGCAGCGAGGTGGGCGAGATCATTATCCGCACGGATGCCAAATCGGCTGGCTTTTACTTCAACAATCTGGAGGAGACCCGGCGGAGATTTCACGACGGCTTTTTCTACACCAATGATCTGGGCATCTGGGACGAGAACCGCTATTTTCGCATTGTGGGACGCAAGGATGATATGATCATCTCCGGCGGAGAAAATATCTATCCCGTAGAAGTGGAAGAAGTGTTAAATCTGCATCCGGCTGTGGCGGACTGTCTGGTCACTGCTGTGCCGGACAGCAAGCGGGGAGAGATTGTGACGGCATATGTCGTGCCGGCGGACAAGTCCCTGACAGCGCAGGAGCTGGAGCAGTACTGCAAGGCGAGTCCCCTGCTCGCCAACTATAAGCGCCCCCATTACTATCGCTTTGTTCCGGAGCTGATCCGGAATGTCACGGGAAAGAAAATGCACTGCATCATGAAGCAGCTGGCAGAGCTGGACTGCCGGGAGGGCAGACTGATTCGTGTTTGAACACGCCCTGCCTGCAATCCATTATCAAAGCACCGCATTCCGCAGTTGGAAAACGGTGCTTTTTTCGGCTCGAAATTTGTCTGAAATTGCGGAGAATCCAATATTTTCAGTTGCATTTTTTTGTGAGATATGTTATAATAAAAACCAAATAGACTTTTCGGAAAGGAGCTTTTATGAAGAAGATCACCATTATTACCGGACACTATGGCTCCGGAAAAACGAATCTGGCGGTGAATCTGGCGCTGCGTCTGGCAGATGCCGGCGAAAAGGTCACCATTGTCGATTTCGATATCGTCAACCCCTATTTCCGAACGGCGGATTTTGCGGAGCTGTTTCAGAAACACGGCGTGACGCTGGCAGCGTCCATGTATGCCAACACCAGTCTGGACATTCCGGCGATCTCCTTTGATATGGAGCGCATGGCATATGAGCCGGGTTATCTGATCGTGGATGTGGGCGGTGACGATGCCGGCGCCATTGGTCTGGGTCGGTACGCCGAGGGATTTTCCGCCTATGTGCCGGAGCAGCTGGATATGTGGTACGTCATCAACCGCTACCGCTATCTGACGGAGCGTCCGGAGGAAACGCTGGAGCTGATGTACGAGATCGAGGCGGTTTCCCGCATGCGCCACACCGGTATTGTGAACAATTCCAATCTGGGCAGGGAGACCACCGCAGATACCATTCGGCAGGCGCTGTCCTACGCCGAGGAAACAGCAGCACAGGCGAAACTACCGCTGGTGTATACCACCTACCGGAACGATCTTGAACTTTCGCTGCCCAACGGCTTGCCGGTGGATGTCTTTGTAAAACCCGTTTGGGAAGAATAGCACAGAAAGGGGTGAGTCAGATGGAAAAGATGCAAGTGCAGTTTGAACGCTGCAAGGGATGCGGGCTGTGTGTCACAGTCTGTCCCAAGAAAATTGTTGCACTCCAAAAGGAAAAGCGGAACGAAAAGGGTTACTTTACTGCCGCATGTACCGATGAGGATGCATGCATCAGCTGTGCAATGTGTGCAATGATTTGTCCGGATTGCGCAATTACCATTCAGAAATAGAAAGAAGGTTTTTTCAGTGGAAAGAAGTCTGATGAAGGGCAATGAGGCACTGGCAGAGGCTGCCATCCGTGCAGGCTGTAAGTGCTTCTTTGGTTACCCGATCACACCGCAGACCGAGCTGTCTGCGTATATGGCAAAGCGCATGGAGAAATCCGGCGGTGTCTTTTTGCAGGCAGAATCGGAGATCGCAGCAGTCAACATGGTACTGGGCGCAGCCTCTACCGGTGTCCGTGCCATGACATCCTCCTCCTCGCCCGGCGTTTCTCTGAAGGCAGAGGGCATTTCCTACATGGCAGGTTCCGATCTGCCGGCGCTGATCATCAACGTACAGCGTGGCGGCCCCGGTCTGGGTTCGATCCAGCCGGCGCAGTCGGATTACTACCAGGCAACCCACGCCATGGGTCACGGTGATTTTCACATTCTGGTATACGCACCATGTTCCGTACAGGAGATGGTGGATACCGTCATGCTGGCATTTGACAAGGCGGACGAGTACCGGATTCCGGCAATGATTCTGGCAGACGGTCTGCTGGGACAGATGATGGAGCCGGTGACATTTCCGGAGCCACGCACCACACTGCCGGACAAGTCCGACTGGGCTGCCAACGGCCACGGCAACAAGCGGGAACACCACATCATCAACTCCCTGTATCTGGATGCCCCGCTGCTGGAGGCAAAGGTGCGGGAGCGGTTCCAGCGCTATGCTGTCATCGAGGAAAAGGAGACCGATGCAGAGCTGTACTGCTGTGAGGATGCGGAGATCGTTGTCACCGCATACGGCGCTTCCGCACGTGTTTCCAAGTCTGCGGTCACCGCAGCAAGACGCAAGGGCATCAAGGCAGGACTGTTCCGTCCCAAGACGCTGTGGCCGTTCCCGAAGAAGGAGCTGTGTGAGGCAACCAGGCACGCCACACAGATTCTGGACGTGGAGATGTCCATGGGTCAGATGATCGATGACGTTCGTCTGGCAACAGAGTGCCGTCTTCCGGTTGCATTCTTTGGCAGAACCGGCGGCGTGATCCCGACTCCGGCAGAGGTACTGGCGGAGATCGAAAAACTGGCAGGAGGTGCAGAATAATGGCTGTTGTATTTGATCATCCGAAGTCGCTGCTGGATGTGCCGACGCACTTTTGTCCGGGATGCGGCCACGGAATTGTACACCGTCTGGTCTGCGAGGTCATTGACGAGATGGGTATTGAGGGCGAGACCATCGGCGTTGTTCCGGTAGGATGTTCCGTTATGTCCTATAACTATTTTGGCTGCGATGTCATCGAGGCACCCCACGGCAGAGCACCGGCAGTTGCCACTGGTGTCAAGAGAACCAATCCGGATAAGATGGTCTTCTCCTATCAGGGCGACGGCGACCTGGCTGCTATTGGTACCGCAGAGACTGTACACGTCGGAACTCGTGGCGAGAACATCGTCATCATCTTTATCAACAACACCACCTACGGCATGACTGGCGGTCAGATGGCACCGACCACCCTGCCGGGACAGGTGACCCAGACCACACCGTTCGGCAGAAACGTGGAAACTGCCGGCTATCCCATCCGCATCTGCGAGATGATGGCAACCCTGAGCGGTACGGCGCTGGCACAGCGTGTGGCAATCGACAGCGTTCCCCACATCCGTGAGGCAAAGAAAGCGATCCGCAAGGCATTCCAGAACGAAAAGGAAAAGCGCGGTCTGTCCATCATTGAGGTGCTCTCCACATGTCCCACCAACTGGGGACTTTCTCCCGTAGAGGCGATGGGCTTTGTCAAGGACAAGATGATCCCGTACTATCCGCTGGGAGTTTATAAAGACGTTACAGCAGAGGAGGCAGAGGCATGACAACCGAAATTATTCTGGCTGGATTTGGCGGACAGGGCATCCTGTTTGCCGGAAAGATTCTGGCATATTGTGCGCTCATGGACAACCGTGAGATCTCCTGGCTGCCCTCTTATGGTCCGGAAATGCGTGGCGGTACGGCGAACTGCTCCGTCTGCATCTCCGACGAGCCGATTGGCTCTCCGGTGGTTACCAATCCGGACTGCCTGATCGCAATGAACGGCCCGTCCTACAAGAAGTTCATTCAGGCAGTGAAGCCGAATGGTCTGGTGCTGCTGGACAACTCCATTGTGGATGAGGTTTGCGAGCGGAAGGATATCACTGAGATTTCTCTTCCGGCGACCGATCTGGCAACAAATGCAGGCCTGAACGGCGCAGCCAACATGGTGCTGCTGGGCAGAATGCTGGCAGAGACCAAGATGTTCTCCCTGGAAACCGTACAGAAAGCCATGGAAAAGTGCATCCCGCCGAAGCGTGCGCACCTCATCGCTGCCAACATGAAAGCGATCGAACTGGGCATGGCGCAGAAGTAAGCGAGATTCCATAAAAATCATGGAAGAAAGGTTCTTAGGGCAACACCGCACAAAGATTGTGCGACAGATGCGTCGTCAAATTTTTCGTCAGATGAAACAAAAAGCGGAGTGAATACTTGATGTATTCACGAGCATTTTTGTGAAATATGACGGGAAATTTGCAAGCAGATGGCGTGCAAAGTCACCAGACGCTCTTTGTGCGGTATTGCCTTAGACAAAGAAACAGCTGCAATTCCTCTGGGAGTTGCAGCTGTTTTTATTGGAATACGAAAAAGATGGCGTTATACCTTTTCCCAGTCCGCCTCACGGCCGGCAGCGGAGAGGGAGTAGTACGACAGAATGCGGAACGCATCGTCCAGCGTTACCTCGCCGTCCTCGTCGGTGTCTGCTGCCAGAAATGCAGCGTCCTTCAGGGGCATCTCCTTGCCGGCGGATATGGCGGAATAGGCGGAGAGGGCGAGGAATGCGTCGTTGATGTCCACCGTGCCGTCCTCGTTGACATCGCCCTTGAGGTAGGGCACCGCATCTGCCTCCAGCGTCAGCCGGTAATTCAGCCCGCAGTAGTCCAGCAGCGGACGGTCTACCTTTACATAATAGATTCCGGCGGGAACCAGCAGGGCAGCAGTATCGGTGCTGGCATCGCCGATGAGGATGCTGACTGTCTGCACGGGTGTGGATTCGGCACTGCCGGTTTCTTTGTCGCAGCGATAGAGGGAGACACGCCACGGCTTCTGTGTGGTGTTGGTCAGATTGTCGGGAATATCATGCTGAAAGTGCATTGTGAGCTTGCTGTAAGTGTCGGTGAGGTCGGTGCAGTAGTAGTCCGCATCGTCGGTATTTTCCAGCAGCGCTGTACAGGCAGTTCCTACAGCAATGGGGGATGCCGTGTCGAAGCTGCCATTGGATTCGATCTCGTAGGCGGTGGGAGCGCTCCAGTTGCTCTGCCTTTCCGCCTGCACGGTGAGAATATAGGGCTTGTCGGAGTGATACATGCCGATGTCGTTTTCGGAGACGGCGCAGTAATATGTTCCGGCAGCGTATCCGAATACCGGCGTTTCGAATGTGGTGCCCGTTACTTTCCACGTGGTGATCTGGTTTTTCTCCGTATCGTAGAGTGTGATGTCCCAGCGCTTGTCGGCATCGTCTGCCTCGTGGGTGAAGTGCAGGGAGAATGCCGATGCCTCCTCCAGCGTGAACTGGTAGCAGTCCGCATCACCGCTGCTGTGGAGCAGACCGGTGCAGGACGTGTTCAGCGCAATCTCGTTGGGTGTTTCGAGGGTGTTGTTCGGCTCTGCCTCATAGACCGGATCGCCGGATGCCTGAAAATCCGCCCGAAGCTGGTAGACATTTCCGGAATAGTCGATGGTAGAGCCACGGGTCAGCCGGCAGAAATACGTGCCTGTGCGCAGTCCGATCGTCTGGGCAGTGAAGCCGTCCTCGGAGGAGGGAATTGTCCATGTCTGGATGGCGTTCTGCGCCTCGTCCAGCAGGGTGAGATCCCAGCTCTCATAGTTGTTTCCCTTTTCGAATGTCATGCCAAGGGTGACTGCACCCGCCTCTGATACGGTAAGACGGTAATAGTCGATGTCGCTCTCATTGTACAGACGACCGGTGTATGCCTGCCCCAGCGGGAGCGGAGTTGCCGTGTCGGCGGTGTTGTTGTCCTCCAGCTCCGTAGCGGGAACCTCTTCCAGCTGGGTGTAGGGGGTGAGATTCAGCGTCAGGCTGTAATCCGCGGCGGCAAATGCACTGGTGTTGGAAATCGCACAGTAGTAGATACCCTTGCCCCATCCGGATTCCGGCGTGTTGAGAATCGGGGTGCTGTTCCGGAATATGCCCAGCGATTCGCCGTCCTCGTTGAACAGCTGGATTTCCAGCCGGTCGCCGGAATTTCCTGCGGCAAGGGTGAGATTCCAGAGGGAGTCCTCCGTCACCTGGAATTTGTAGTAGTCGACACTCAGGAAATTGTCTGTGCCGAGGGTGATTTCTCCCACGCTGTCCGAGACGGCGGTTCCGGCGGAGATCTCCGCTGCCGTTGCGAATGTGTGGTTTTCGAGGGTATCCTCCGCAGCGGCGTGGAATGCCGGAAGTGCGGAGAGCGAGAGCGCAGCAGCAGTCAGAACAGCAGCCGCACGGTGATAACGAATGGATTTCATGTTGACTCCTTTCTATGAGAGGCGTGAATTTCCTCCGCTTTCAGTATAGCATGGCTGCATGAAGGAATCAGGTAGATGGCGTTAAATGTAGGGA